>NZ_RZRW01000590.1:0-3446 GCF_003998745.1 Mesorhizobium sp. M7A.F.Ca.US.014.04.1.1
GCCTATAACAAGACCAAGCTGACTGCCGACCAGTTGCCCAAGTCGATGCTGGACCTCGCCGATCCGAGCTGGAAAGGCCGTTGGGCCGCCTCCCCCTCGGGCGCCGATTTCCAGGCCATCGTCAGCGCCCTGCTCCAGCTCAAAGGTGAAGCCGCTACCGCCGACTGGCTGAAGGCGATGAAAACCAATTTCACCGCCTACAAGGGCAACAGCACGGTGATGAAGGCGGTCAATGCCGGCGAGATCGAAGGCGGCGTGATCTATCACTATTACTATTTCGGCGATCAGGCCAAGACCGGCGAAAACAGCAAGAATGTCGCGCTGCACTATTTCAAGAACCAGGATCCGGGCGCCTTCGTCTCGATCTCCGGCGGCGGTGTGCTGGCTTCGAGCAAGCATCCGAAGGAAGCCCAGGCGTTCCTGAAATGGCTGACAGGCAAAGGCGGTCAGGACGTGCTGAAAACCGGCGATTCCTTCGAGTACGCGGTCGGCAAGGGTGCGGACTCCAACCCGAAGCTGGTGCCGCTCGCCGATCTGCAGGCGCCGAAGGTCGATGCCACGACGCTGAACTCCAAGAAGGTCACCGATCTGATGACGGCAGCCGGCTTGCTTTAGTTGCCATTCGTCCTAAAAGGACACCCGACCACGCTCCCGCGGGAATTCGCCTTCCGCGGGAGTGATTTTGTTTTTCGAGATGGCATTCGTCGATGACGACACGCTGTGTTCCCGACCGCGATCGCGGTCTTTCAATTGCTGCCGCTGGACGGCAACGGCACGGCGTCTGACCTGATGCAGTCCGCGGTCGATCTCGCGCATTCGGGCCTGCCTTCGGGCACAGGCCGAAGGGCTCGGCGACGCGCACCGCTTTGGCTGGTCCTCGCCGCCATCTTCGTTGCGCTGCTGGCGCTGGTGCCGCTTGCCTTCATCATCTGGATCGCGGTGCAGACCGGCTGGGAAACAGTCTCGGCACTGGTCTTCCGGCCGCGTGTCGGCGAGCTTCTGGTCAACACTGTCCTGCTGGTCGCGCTCTCGGTGCCGATCACCATCGTGCTGTCGGTTTCGCTGGCCTGGTTGACCGAGCGCAGCGACCTGCCGGGCGCCCGGCTCTGGGCCTGGCTGTGCGTGGCGCCGCTCGCCATCCCGGCTTTTGTGCACAGCTATGCCTGGGTCACCATGGTGCCGGGACTGCACGGCCTGTGGGCCGGCGTGCTGGTTTCCGTGATCGCCTATTTCCCGTTCCTGTATCTGCCGGTGTCGGCGGCGTTGCGCCGTCTCGATCCCGCCCTGGAAGACGCCGCCGCCGCACTCGGCCTGGGGCCCCGGCGCGTGTTCTGGCGGGTCGTGCTGCCGCAATTGCGGCTCGCCATCTGCGGCGGCTCGCTGCTGGTCGGCCTGCATCTGCTGGCCGAGTACGGCCTCTATGTCTTCATCCGCTTCGACACCTTCACCACGGCGATCGTCGACCAGTTCCAGTCGACCTTCAATGGACCGGCCGCCAACATGCTGGCCGGCGTGCTGGTCAGCTGCTGCTTCGTGCTGCTCGGCCTCGAAGTGCTGGTGCGCGGCGAGGAGCGCTATGCCCGTGTCGGCTCCGGCGCGGCGCGCCATCAGCAACGCACAAGCCTCGGACGCGCCACCCTGCCTAGCCTGCTCTTGCTTGTCGTCATCACGCTTTTGGCGCTCGGCGTGCCGTTCGTCACCATTGGCGGCTGGCTTGCCGCCGGCGGCGCCGCTGTCTGGCGCTTGGACGAGATCGGCCTGGCGCTTGGCCAGACGCTGTTCCTGGCGCTCGCCGGCGCGTTGCTCGCCACCGTCGCCGCCATGCCGATGGCCTGGATCTCGATCCGCGCGCCGGGGCCATTGCAGCGTCTTCTGGAGGGCTGCAACTACATCGTCGGCTCGCTGCCCGGGGTCGTCATCGCACTGGCGCTGGTCACCATCACCGTACGCATCGCGCTGCCGCTCTACCAGACCTTGTTCACCATCCTGGTTGCCTATGCGCTGATGTTCCTGCCGCGCGCGCTGGTCAGCCTGCGGGCATCGATCGCGCAGGCGCCGGTCGAACTCGAACGCGCCGCTTCCAGCCTCGGCCGGCCGCCGCTGCAGGCGCTGTGGTCGACGACGATCCGCCTGTCGGCGCCGGGTGCCGCGGCCGGCATGGCCCTGGTGGCGCTCGGCATCATGAACGAACTGACCGCCACCCAGATGCTGGCACCGAACGGCACCCGCACGCTGGCGATGGCTTTCTGGTCCTACAGTGGCGAGATTGATTATGCCTCGGCGGCACCCTACGCCTTCATCATGGTGGTGATGTCGCTGCCCTTGACCTGGCTGCTCTATGTCCAGTCGAAACGGATGGCCGGACGATGAGCTTTCTCGAAATCAGCGGCCTGCACAAGCAATACGGCCCGGTGGCGGCCCTTGCCGGCGTCGACCTCAGCGTCGCCAGCGGCAGCCGCACGGCGATCGTCGGTCCTTCCGGTTGCGGCAAGACGACCCTGCTGCGGCTGATTGCCGGCTTCGAGGCTCCGGACCAGGGCCACATCACGCTCGACGGTGCCATATTGGCCAACGGCGGCGCTGCGGTGCCGGCATATCGCCGAGGCATCGGTGTGGTGGCGCAGGATGGTGCCCTGTTTCCGCATCTGACCATTGGCGACAATATCGGTTTCGGCATGGGCCGCGGCGAGGACAAGCGCGCTGAGCGCATCGTCGAGCTCGCCTATATCGTCGGGCTCGACAAGGCGATCCTCAAACGCCGCCCGCACGAGCTTTCCGGCGGCCAGCAGCAGCGTGTGGCGCTGGCCCGGGCCATGGCGATGAAGCCCAGGCTGATGCTTCTCGACGAGCCGTTCTCGGCGCTCGATACCGGCCTGCGCGCCTCGATGCGCAAGGCGGTGGCCGAACTTCTGGAGGCCGCCGGCATCACCACCATCCTGGTGACGCACGACCAGGCCGAAGCGCTGTCCTTCGCCAGCCAGGTCGCGGTGATGCGCGACGGCAAGTTCTCGCAAATCGGCACGCCGCGCGAGCTCTATCTCAAGCCGAAGGACAGGATGATCGCCGAATTCCTCGGCGACGCCATCATCCTGCCGGCCAAGATATCAAATGGCTTCGCCAACTCGCCGCTCGGCCGCATCGCGGTCGACACCCATGACAGCCGCGATATCGCCCGCATCATGCTTCGCCCGGAGCAGATCGCGCTGAAGAGAACGTCGCGCGAGGGTATGTCCGGCACCTCGGACATGCTGTTCGGCGAGGTGACGGAATCCGAATTCGCCGGCTCGATGTGCACGGTCGCGGTGCGGCTCTTGAACAATGCCGATCCGCCCGATGCGGCAGCGATCGGCAACACGCCGCTGGTCCTGCGCAAACCGGGCATGGACGCGCCGGCGGTCGGCGAGATCGTCCGGCTGACTGTATCGGGAAAGGCGCATGTCTTCGCC
>NZ_RZRW01000591.1:0-3443 GCF_003998745.1 Mesorhizobium sp. M7A.F.Ca.US.014.04.1.1
TGCCGACTTTTCATCGGGCGGGAAACCGCCGAGACGCTGGTCGCCGAAGTCTACGGCCGCGTGGCCGGTTATGCGATCGTGCTGTTTCGCAAAGGCAGCGGCGTGGCGCGCCTCTACTCGATTGCGACCAGTCCGTTTTTCGGCGGGCTGGGTGTCGGCCGCATCCTGCTCGGATCCGCCGAAGATGCCGCCTTCGAGCACGACCGCATGATGCTGCGTCTCGAAGTTCGCGAAGACAACAGCCGCGCGATCCGCATCTACGAACGGGCCGGTTATCGCAAGATCGGGCGTGAGCCCGGCTACTATGAGGATGGCGAAACGGCACTTCGCTACGAAAAAACCTTGCGTGGCGACATTCCGATCGCCACCAAGGTGCCGTTCTACCCGCAGACCTGTGAATTCACCTGCGGTCCGTGCTGCCTGATGATGGCGATGGCCAATTTCGATCGCGGCTTCGTGCCGGATCCGGTCATGGAAATCCGCCTGTGGCGTGAAGCGACGACCGTCTTCATGATGTCGGGTCCCGGGGGTTGCGAGCCGTTCGGCCTCGCTGTCTCGGGCTATGAGAGCGGGCTCGCGGTGGAGATCTACGTCTCCTTCTATGGCGCGCTGTTCCTGCAATCGGTGCGCAGCGAGGACAAGCGCAGGGTAATGGAACTGGCCCAGGTCGACTTTCGCCGACGCGCGGAACTTTACGGCATCCCGGTGAATTACCGTGCATTCACAATCGACGATATCCGCGCTGCGATCGCTGGGGGAAAGCTGGTGCTGGTGCTGATCAGCGGCTTCCTGATGTTCGGCAAGAAGGTGCCGCACTGGGTGCTGGCGATCGGCGATGACGGCGACCATATCCTGATCCACGACCCTTGGGTCGAGGATGAAAGGCAGGAGACCATCCTTGATGCAGCCAACATTCCCGTGCCTTACGGCATCTTCATGAACATGGCGCAGTTCGGTCGCGATGGACTGCGGGCCGCCATCACTCTGGGAAAGCGTGACAGACAATGACCTGGGTCATCCTTACCGGCAGGCAGAGCGATCTCGACCAGGTGGCGACACCGCACAAGATCATCACCAATCGCGACTATCTCGCGCATCCGTCATTGTTTCGCGGCCAGCGGCCGAAGGTCATCAACCTGTCGAACAATTACGCCTACCAGAGCCGCGGCTACTATGCCTCGCTGCTGGCAAGCTCGCGCGGCCACAAGGTGATCCCGACCGTCGAGACGATGATCGACCTGTCGGAACGCAAGCTCTATGAGCACGCGCTGCCGGAACTGGAACTGGCGCTCAACAAATGCCGCAAGGATCTTGGTGGCGCCTTTCCGCAAAAGGTCTGCATCTTCTTCGGCATCGGGCCGTCAAAAATCTGGGACCGTTTCGCCAAGCTGTTGTTCGATTGGTTCCGCGCACCGGCGCTCGAAGTCCACATCAAGGACAGCGCCGAATGGGCCTCGATCCGCAAGATCGGCTTCCATCCGCTGGCGCGGATGACCGAGGACGAGGAAAAAAGCTTCATACAGTGCCTGGAAACCTACACCAACCGGGAGTGGCGCGACACCAAGGGCCGCACGCCGGCGCGCTATACCTTCGCCACGCTGGTCGACCCGCATGAGGAATTGCCGCCCTCGGAGATCTCGTCGCTGCGCTATTGGGCCAAGATCGCCGAGAAGATGGGCGTCGAAATCGAGCCGATCACCAAGCGGGACCTGGCCAAGCTCGCCAATTACGACGCGCTGTTCATCCGCGAGACCACCTCGATCTCCAACCACACCTATCGTTTCGCCCGCCGCGCCCAGCAGGAAGGCATGCCGGTGATCGACGATCCACTGTCGATGATCCGCTGCACCAACAAGGTCTATCTCAACGAGCTGATGGCCTACAACAAGGTGCCGGTGCCGCCGACGGTGATGATCGCCGGCACCTCGGATCTCGAACTGGCGGCGCAGACGCTGGGCTTTCCGCTGGTGCTGAAGATCCCGGATTCGTCGTTCTCGCGCGGCGTCAAGAAATGCGCCAATTTCGAGGAACTGAAGACGCTCGCCACCGAATGGCTGGAGGATTCCGACCTTCTGATCGCGCAGAAATTCATTCCGACCGAATATGATTGGCGTGTCGGCGTGCTCGGCGGCCAGCCGCTGTTTGCCGTGCACTATCTGATGGCCAAGAAGCACTGGCAGATCGTCAACCACAAGGCCAACGGCAAGCCCGACCAGGGCGGCATCAAGACCTTCACGCTGAAGGAAACGCCGGCGCATGTCGTCGAGACGGCAGTGAAGGCGGCGCGCTGCATCGGCGACGGGCTCTATGGCGTCGACCTCAAGGAGACCAAGGACGGCGTCTTCGTCATCGAGGTGAATGACAATCCCAACCTCGATCATGGCTGGGAGGATTCCGGTGAGAAGGACGAGGTCTGGGTGCGGCTGACGCAGTGGTTCCTGGAGCGGTTGGACCGGCCGGGGCGGTAATTTGATCGGGGGTAGAACATGCAGTTTATCGTGATCGAGGATTTCACCGGCTGTGATCGCAAGGAGATCTATCGCCGCTTTCGCGACCGCGGCCGCCTGAAACCGGACGAGCTGCTCGTGCACCACAGCTGGATCGCGGCGGACATGAGCCGCTGCTTCCTGCTGGTGGAGGCCGATGACGTCACGCTGCTGCAGCGTTGGGTCATCGAATGGGCGGATCTGGTGGAATTCGAGATCATCCCCGTGGCGACAAACAAGGACATGGCTGAGGCATTGAGCGGGCACCTCTGACGATTGCCGCGTGTCGCGTCAACGCAGTGCCGGCGAGCCGACTGCGCGCCGGCACTCGTCGATCAGCCACTGGCGAAATGCGTCCACGACATCGCGTCTGGCGCTGCGCGCCGGGATCGTCAGGCAATAGGGCTGGCGCAGCTCGACCATTTGGGCGAGGGGCCTGACAAGTCGGCCGTCCTCCAGCGCCTCGGCACAGTAGATCCCTTGCGCCAGCGCCACGCCCAATCCCGAAATGGCAAGGTCGAGTGCTGCGCGCGATGAGTTGGCCGAGAGGCCGCGCTGCGCTGCCCGGCCGGGTTCGATGCCGGCCGCCTCGAACCAGTTGTGCCAGGACGGAAAGGACGCACCGGTCGGTCCCCAGCCGGTATGGATAAGCGGCAGGCTGGCGAGGCCTTCGGGTTTGATCGTGTCCGCCAGCCCGGGTGCACACACGGGATAGACTGCGTCCTGGACGATGTCCTCGGTCGGGTGCTCGCGATAGTGCGGGCCATAAGTGAGCCTGATGTCGATCAACTCACGGTCGAACGGCACCGGGTCATCCTCGCCTCTGAGCGATATGTCGACGGCGCCATGGCTGGAGACAAAACCAGTGAGGCGCTGCGAAAGCCAACCCATGGCCATGGATGGCGGCACCGACACCACGAGGCGCGGGCGGAACGCATCGCCGCCCAGTTGGCGCGC
>NZ_RZRW01000592.1:0-3428 GCF_003998745.1 Mesorhizobium sp. M7A.F.Ca.US.014.04.1.1
CCGTCCGCCAATGCCGGCCATGCGATGTTCGACCTCAACCGCTACACGGTTGACCGGCTGGCCAAGGCAGGCGTGACGGCTGAGGGCCTCGACCGCTGCACTTACGCTGAGGAAGGCCTGTTCTACTCCTATCGGCGCACCACGCATCGCAAGGAGCCCGATTACGGCCGGCAGGTTTCGGCAATTGTCTTGGAGAGGGAATAATGGCGCTGCATTTTGAACGATCTGAATTTGACGCGCGGCGCGACCGGCTGATCATCGAGATGGCCGAAAAGAAGCTCGACGCCATCCTGCTGTTCGCGCAGGAAAGCATGTATTGGCTGACCGGCTACGACACGTTCGGCTTCTGCTTCTTCCAGTGCCTGGTGGTCAAGGCCGACGGTTCGATGGTGCTTCTGACCCGCTCGGCCGACCTGCGCCAGGCACGTCAGACCTCGATTATCGACAACATCGTCTTGTGGACCGACCGCAACGGCGCCAATCCCGCGGTCGACCTGCGCAATCTGCTCAACGAACTCGACCTGCTCGGCGCCCGCATCGGTGTCGAATATGACACCCACGGCCTGACCGCCTTCAACGGCCGCCGCCTGGACGAGCAGTTGCAGACCTTCGGCCAGATCGCCGATGCGTCCGGCATTGTCGGCCGGCTGCGCCTGTTCAAGAGCCCGGCCGAGATAGCCAAGGCCGAGAAGGCCGCCAATCTCTCCGACGATGCGCTCGACGCGGCACTGCCGCTGATCAAGCAAGGCGGCGACGAAGCTCTGATCCTGGCCGCCATGCAGGGCGCGATCTTCGCCGGCGGCGGCGACTATCCGGCCAACGAGTTCATCATCGGCTCCGGCGTCGATGCGCTGCTGTGCCGCTACAAGGCCGGCCGCCGCAAGCTCACCAAGAACGACCAGCTGACGCTCGAATGGGCCGGCGTCTTCAACCACTACCATGCGCCGATGATGCGCACGGTGCTGACCGGCAAGGTGTCGAAGCGCCATCAGGAACTGTTCGACGCCGCCCGCGCAGCACTCCTGGCTGTCGAGAAGGCGATGATGCCGGGCAACAGCTTCGGCGACGTCTTCGATGCGCATGCCCGCACCATGGAGGCACACGGCCTGACCAAGCACCGGCTGAACGCCTGCGGCTATTCGGTCGGCGCCCGCTTCACCCCGTCCTGGATGGACATGCCGATGTTCTACCAGGGCAATCCCGAACCGATCGCGCCCAACATGACGCTGTTCGCCCATATGATCATCATGGACTCCGACACCGAGACGGCGATGACGCTTGGCCGCACCTACCTGACCACCGAATCCCAGCCCAGGCCGCTGTCCCGCCATGATCTCGACTTGATCGTAAAGTGAATCCACAGTGGGAGGCGTTCTTCGCCAAGGAGTTAGAAGGCAAATGAGACGATCGCATGTGACGACCGTGTCATTGCTTGTGGCATTGGCTCTTGCCGCCTGCACCAACGCAAAGGACGTGCTCGAACCGTCGGCGATCACCCCGCCGGCGACGTCGACCCAGACGCTGCCCGCAACGTCAGGCAACACGGCGGCAACGGTTCCGGCCGGGCCCGCCACCAGCACGTCTGGCGCTCCCGCAACCGCCGCCGCACCGGTCACATCAGCCCAAAGCGCTGCCATCCTGTCGAAGACCCGCTTGCAGATCGCGCCGATCGTCGGCGCTTCGGTGGAAGCTGCGACACCTCTGACGGCGGAGTTGCAGACCCGTGCCAGGCAGCGCGGCATCACTCTCGCCGGCAGCGCCGACCAGACCGTGACACATGTGCTGAAAGGCTATTTCTCGACGATGTCGGAAGGCGCCGACACCACCGTCATCTATGTCTGGGACGTCTATGACCCCGCTGGCAACCGGCTGCACCGCATCAATGGCCAGCAGAAGGCTCCGTCGGTCAATTCCGGCGCCAGCGCGGGCGGCGACAGCTGGAAGGGGATCTCGCCGGCCACCATGCAGGCGATCGCCGACCAGACCATCGACCAGTTCGCCGCCTGGCTCGGCGGCAAGGCGGGCTAGAGGCATCGGACCCCAAAGTGGAGACGGTTTTGGGAAAATCCGATGCCCAATGAGAAGAAGAACCAGCACAAGTCCCCTGCTCCCTGTTGCAGTCCGGCGATGGCGCGGAGCTTTCTTGAGTTTAGCCGGCGGATTCCCGATCTCGGCGCTTGCAATACCAGCGCGGGCCGCTAAAAGCCCGGTTAAAGGGCGCAAGCGAGTCCGTCAGGCCTCATCATCCTCCACCAGGAACCGTGCATGAAACTCTTCGCGGGCAATTCCAACAGGGTGCTGGCCGAAGCAGTCGCCCGGTACCTCAACGTCCCGCTGGGCAAAGCCACGGTCAGGCGCTTCGCCGACCAGGAAATCTTCGTCGAAATCCAGGAAAACGTGCGCGGCGAGGATGTCTTCATCCTGCAGTCGACCTCGTTCCCGACCAACGATCATTTGATGGAATTGCTTATCATGATCGATGCCTTCATGCGCTCCTCGGCCAAGCGCATCACGGCGGTCATCCCTTATTTCGGCTACGCCAGGCAGGACCGCCGCGCCTCCGGCCGCACGCCGATCTCGGCCAAGCTGGTCGCCAACATGATCACCCGCGCCGGCGTCGACCGCGTTCTGACGCTCGACCTGCATGCCGGCCAGATCCAGGGCTTCTTCGACATCCCGACCGACAATCTGTTTTCCGTGCCGGTGATGGCCCGCGACGTGAAGGCCAAATACAAGCAACTCGGCAACGTCGTGGTGGTTTCGCCCGACATTGGCGGCGTGGTCCGCGCCCGTGCGCTGGCCAAGCGCTTCGATGCGCAACTGGCCATCGTCGACAAGCGCCGCGAACGGCCGGGCGAATCGGAAGTCATGAACATCATCGGCGCGGTCGCCGGCAAGGATTGCCTGCTGATCGACGACATCGTCGATTCCGGCGGCACGCTGTGCAACGCCGCCGCTGCGCTGCTGGCCAACGGCGCCCCCAGCGTCACCGCCTATATCACCCACGGCGTGCTGTCGGGCGGTGCCGTTGCCCGCATCAGCGGCTCGAAGCTGCAGGAACTGGTGATCACCGATTCCATCCAGCCGACCCAGGGCGTGCTCGACGCGCCCAACATCCGCGTCATCTCGATCGCCGACCTGATGGGCGAAGCCATCTCGCGCACGGCGACTGAGGAATCGGTGTCCAGCCTGTTCGACTAAACCCGCCTGCCCTTAAGGCGCGGAGCTTTCCAACCGAACCGGGCCGATCAGGCGACGAGCGACCTCGACGTTCTCGCGTGCGCCGCGCATATAGCCGCGCGGCGAGGTCCCCAGCATGCGCTTGAACATGGTGATGAAGGCCGGCACGCTGTCATAGCCGAGATCAAGCGCCACCCTGGTGATCGGCTCGCCGTCCGCCAGCCTGGGCAGCGCCGCGAACAGGCTCG
>NZ_RZRW01000593.1:0-3419 GCF_003998745.1 Mesorhizobium sp. M7A.F.Ca.US.014.04.1.1
AAGCAGGACGCACTGAAGCCGGAGCAGAAGTTCCAGCTTCTGACCTCGCCCTCGCATATCGGCCTCAACAAGAACGAAGACGGCCTGAAGAAGGCCGTGAACGATGCGGTCGCCAAGATGCTGGCCGACGGCAAGCTGGACGAAAGCTCGAAAGCCTGGCTGAAGACGCCGCTCAATCCCGACAATCTCAAGGATTGAGTTTCCGTGGCCTTTGGCTGGCTCCCGGGTGCCCTGGGCGACATCGCGCATGGCGCGGCCACGACGATCCTGCTGATCGCCGTGACCACGCTGGCCGGAACGCTGCTCAGCATCCTGGGTGCCGCGGGGCGGCGAAACGGCCCGGTGCTGCTCAAGCGGGCAATCGCCTGCTATGTCGAGGTGATGCGCAACACGCCGTTCCTGGTGCAGTTGTTCTTCATCTTCTTTGGGCTGCCCAGCCTGGGCGTCCGGCTCGACCCGCTCCTGGCCGCCATGCTGGCGATGACGCTCAACATGGCGGCCTACACCATCGAGATCGTCGGCGCCGGGCTTGACGCCGTGCCCGGCGGGCAGACGGAAGCAGCGCTGGCCCTTGGGCTGCGGCCACGCCAGGTGTTCGTCAAGATCGTGCTGCCGCAGGCGCTCAAGATCATCTACCCCGCGCTCACCAGCCAGATCGTCATCATGATGCTGGAGTCCGCCGTCGTGTCGCAGATCGCCGTGCGTGAGCTGACCTACGAGGCCGACATGCTGCAGGCACGCACCTTCCGCTCCTTCGAGACCTATTTCGTCGTGACGCTGGTCTATCTCGCTCTGTCGATGGCCTTGCGCCGGCTGCTGGTGTCAGGCGGGCGCCGCGCGCTCGGAGCCGGTGTGTCATGATCGAGTTCACCTTCTGGGACATCGTGCGCAACCTACTGCTCGCCGCCCGCTGGACGGTGCTGCTATCGCTGGCCGCCTTTATCGGCGGCGGCATCGTCGGCATGATCGTGCTGTTCTTCAGGATCGCTGAGAACAAATGGAGCCGGCGTGTCGCCTCCGGCTACATCGCCCTGTTCCAGGGGACGCCGCTCTTGATGCAGCTGTTCCTGATGTTCTTCGGCCTGCCGATGCTTGGTCTGCGCATCGAACCCTGGACGGCGGCGGCGCTCGGCCTCACCTTCTTCGCCAGCGCCTATCTCGCCGAAATCTGGCGCTCCGGCGTCGCGGCGCTACCCCTCGGTCAATGGGACGCCGGTGCCAGCCTCGGCCTGCACTATCTGCAGGAACTCAGGCTGATCATCCTGCCGCAGGCGTTTTCGATCACCCGCGCACCCACCGTCGGCTTCCTGGTGCAGCTGATCAAATCGACGGCGCTCACCTCGATCATCGGCTTCGAGGAGCTGGTGCGGACCTCCAACGCCATCAACAATGCGACCTTCGAACCGTTCAAGGTATACGGGCTGGTGGCGCTGATCTTCTTCGTCATGTGCTTTCCGCTGACGCAATACGCCCGCAGGCTCGAGAAACAGGCGGCTGCTCGCTGACGCGCCAAGGCAGCGCCCGATTTCAGACCGGCAACCCAAGCTGCTTGCGCAGGCTCTTGTCGAATTCGGATGCGGGGACGAAACGGCGCAGGAAACTGACCTGGCGCGCCATTTTTCCCGCCGCATAGCGTTTCTTCGGCGCGGGATCGGTCGCTGCTGCCAAAATGGTCTTGGCGACCACTTCGGGCGCATCGCCTTTTTCCATCGATTTCCGCACTGACATAGTCATCCCGGCGCGCGCGGAGTCGTAGATTTCGAGCGACCGGTCGGGGGCGGCAAGATTGTCCTCGAATGATGTGCGGGTATAGGCGGGCTCCACCAGCGAAACGCGAATGCCGAAGGGGCGCAATTCGTGATCGAGCGACTCGGAATACCCTTCGATGGCGTGTTTGGTCGACGAGTAAAGCGCGAAATAGGGAGCGGGGATGAACCCCTGTACCGAGCTCAAATTTACGATTCTGCCCTTCCCTTGGCGCCGCATTGCCGGCAGCACCGCGTTGGTCACGCGCAAGACGCCGAAGACGTTCACGTCGAACAGCGCCTTGGCCTGGGCGGTCGAGGACTCCTCCGCGCCGCCAAACAGCCCCATGCCGGCATTGTTGACAAGCACGTCGATGCGTCCGGCCGCGGCCAGAACGTCATCGACCATTGTCGCGACGGACGCGTCGTCGGTCACGTCGCAGGTCAGCATGGTCACGCCGGCGGATTGCTGTGAGGCCGTGCGACGGCTGGTTCCGAAGACGCGAAAGCCAGCGCCGAGCAAGGCGTCGGCGGTAGCGCGCCCGATGCCGGAAGATGCCCCTGTGACAAGGGCGACGCCGGGACTGGTCTTGTTCATGGAAATCATATCCTTCTTTGCGTTGGATCGGATTGGGAAAAGCATTGAGATAGGCCGGGGCAAAGGGCGTCGGTCATGACTGCGTCTGGCCACCGCTAGTTCCAGCGTCTGAACAGGGCGCTGGCATTCACGCCGCCAAAGCCGAAGCCATTGGAGATCGCGTACTCCATCTCCATGGGCCGGGGTGCGTTGGCGACGAAGTCGATTCCGTCGCCGGCCGGATCGGCCTCGCCCAGGTTGAGGGTTGGCGGGGCGACCTGATCCCTGAGCGCCAGGATTGCGAAGATCGCACCAAGCCCGCCGGCCGCTCCGAGCAGGTGTCCGGTCGCCGATTTCGTGGCACTGACAGCTATCGCGAAATCGCGCCCGAACACGCTCTTGATCGCTTCGATCTCACCCAGGTCGCCGACTGACGTGGAGGTCGCATGCGCATTGAGATGACGAACGTCGCGTGGCGAAATCCCTGCCTGGGCAATCGCGATCTGCATGGCCCGGCGCGCGCCGTCGCCGTCCTCTGGCCCGGAGGTGACGTGATGGGCATTCGCCGTCGTGCCGTAGCCGACGAGCTCAGCAATCGGTTTTGCGCCGCGCGCCAACGCGTGGCTCAACGCCTCGATGACCAGCACGCCGGCCCCTTCGCCCATGACGAAGCCGTCGCGCGATGTGTCGAAAGGGCGCGAGGCTTGGGCCGGCGCCCAATTGAAGCCGGTTGAAAGAGAACGAGCGGCGGCGAAACCGCCGAGACTGACGGTGTTGATGCACGCTTCCGTTCCGCCGCACACGGCGATGTCGGCTTCGTTGGCGCGGATCAGGCGGGCGGCGTCGCCGATCGCCTGGATGCCTGCCGCGCACGCCGTCACCGGTGCGCCGAGTGGACCTTTGAAGCCATGACGGATCGAGATGTGGCCCGCCGCGAGGTTCACCAGGAAGGACGGCACCGTAAAGGGAGACAGGCGGCGGGCGCCACGCAGGTCCACCGTGCGCACCGCCTCGGTGATGGCCGGGAACCCGCCGACACCTGAAGCGATGATCGTGGCCGTGCGCAGGCGATCCGTCTCCAAGGCAGGCTTCCATTG
>NZ_RZRW01000594.1:0-3419 GCF_003998745.1 Mesorhizobium sp. M7A.F.Ca.US.014.04.1.1
GCGCACCGCTGATCAGGAGTGCCGCGGCAGCACCGATAATGCCAAGCGGACCGGTCGCCAGCACCAGCATCGCCTTGCCGAAGTTCTGCAGCTGGATCATCAAAAGCACGACAATGACGGCCAGCATGATCGGTGCCTTGGCGGCGATCGAAGCCTGGCTTTCCGCCGAATCCTCCGCACCGCCCTGGATTTCGATCTTGTAACCGGGCGCCAGACCCGCACGCAGGTCCTTCATGTCGTTGTACATCTTGGTGACGACGTCGTTGGACTGCACGCCGTCGGGCAAGGTGGCGCGCACGCTGATGGTCGGCAGGCGGTCGCGGCGCCATTCGATGCCTTGCTCCAGCACCGGCACCACCTTGGCCACCTGCGACAGCGGCACGAAACCGCCGAAGTCGGTCGGGATATAGACCGAGTCGACCGAGGACAGCATGCTGCGGCTGGCATGCGGCTCGCGGGCGACGATGGACACCGTCTCCTCGCCGTCGCGGAAGTCGTCGAGCGGCGCGCCGGACATCGTCGCCTGCAGCATCTGGCGGATGCGCTGCGAGGTAACGCCGAGTGCGCGGGCACGATCCTGGTCGATGACCAGCTTCATCGCCGGAACCGGCTCCAGCCAGTCATCATGCACGGCGCCAAGCAGCGGATCTTCACGGAACTTCGCCTTCACCTGGTCGGCGATGCGGCGCACCTCCTGGCGATCCGGCCCCATGACGCGCATCTGCACCGGCCAGCCGGTCGGCGGACCGAGGAACAGACGATCGACCTTGGCACGGATGGACGGGAAGTCTTGCGCCAGAACGGTGCGCAACTTGACGATCAGACGCTCGCGAGCCGGTTCGTCATTGGCCATGACGAGCAACTGGGCAAAGTTGGGGTTGCTCAGCTGCTGGTCGAGCGGCAGGAAGAAGCGCGGCGCGCCCTCGCCGATATAGGTGGCGATGAAACGCTTGTCCTTGTCGTCCATCATCTTGGTCTCGAGCGCCTTGGCCTGCGCCTCGACTTCCTTGATGCTGGTGCCTTCCGGCAGCCAAAGGTCGACGAGGATTTCCGGCCGCGACGATTGCGGGAAGAAGTTCTGCGGAATGAACTGGAAAGCCCACAGGCTGGTGCCGAAGGTGACCAGCGTCATCACCAGGACGATGATGCGATGGCGCACGGCCCAGCTGACGGTGGCACGAAGCCGGCGGTAGAAACGCGTGTCGAAGACATCGTGATGGCTGCCGGCATGCTTGCGCTGCTTGAGGATCATGTTGCCGAGCCATGGCGTGAAATAGACCGCGACGAACCAGGAGACGATCAGCGCGATGCCGACGACATAAAACAGCGTGCGGACATATTCGCCGGCGGTCGAGGCCGCGAAGCCGACCGGAATAAAGCCGGCCGTGGTGATCAGCGTGCCGGTCAGCATCGGGAAGGCGGTCGAGGAATAGGCGAAGCTCGCCGCCTCGACCTTGACCATTCCCTCCTCCAGCTTGCGCTCCATCATCTCGACGACGATCATCGCGTCGTCGACCAGAAGACCGAGCGCGATGATCAGCGCGCCGAGCGAGATGCGCTGCAGGTCGATGCCGAGCTCGTACATGATGGCGAAGGTCGCGGCCAGCACCAGCGGGATGGCGATGGCGATGACCAGGCCGGAACGCCAACCGATCGACAGGAACGAGACCACGAGCACGATCAGCAACGCTTCGCCAAGCGCATGCATGAACTCCGCCACCGCATCGGTGACGACGCCCGGCTGGTCGGAGATCTGGTCGACCGCAACGCCGTAGGGCAGCGCCTCTTCGAAGCGCTTGTAGGTGGCCTCGACATCCTTGCCGACATCGGTAACCTTGAAGCCCTTGGCCATGACGACGCCCAACTGCACGCTGTCGTGACCGTTGAAGCGGTACTTTCGCTGGAACGGATCCTGCAACCCCGAACTCACCGTGGCGATGTCGCCCAGCCTCGTGACCTGACCGCCGGCGCGCAGGCGCAGGTTCCTGATATCCTCGACCTTGCCGACATCGCCCTCGACGGAAATGCGCACCGAGTTGGTGCCGGTATCGACGGAGCCGGCCGGGTCGACATTGTTCTGTCCCTTGATCGCATTCTGCAGATCGGTCAGCGTCAGGCCCCGTTCGGCCAGGGCCTTGGACGAGACGTCGATATAGAGCTTTTCAGGCTGGTCGCCGATGATAACGGCTTTTTCGACGCCGGGCGTCGTCAAAAGCATGTCGCGCGCCTGGATGGCGAACTTCTTCAGCTCGGGATAGCTGAAGCCGTCGCCGCTGATCGAATGCAGGGTGATAAAGGTGTCGCCGAATTCGTCGTTGAAATAGGGGCCGAGCAGACCTTGTGGCAAGTCACCGGCAATGTCACCGACCTTCTTGCGCACCTGGTAGAACGCGTCGGTCACCTCGGCGGTGTTGGTGTCGCCCTTGATCTGCACGGTGATGATGGCGCTGCCGGCGCGGGTGAAGGAGCGCACGAAATCGAGATGCGGCGTCTCCTGCAGCTTGCGTTCGATCTTGTTGACGACCTGGTCTTCCATCTCCTGGATCGAGGAGCCCGGCCAGATCGCCTGGACGACCATGACCCGGAAGGTGAAATCGGGATCTTCCTTCTGGCCCATGCGCATCAGGCCGAGCGCGCCGGAAATGATGATCAGGCCGAACAGGAACCGCGCAATGGCGGGATGGCCGATTGCCCAGCGCGACAGGTTGAAGGGCCGCTTCTCTTCCGTGGAATTGGTCATCGACGCTGGTCCATCTATCTAGCGCAACAAAATCGAGGGTTCGTAGTGGCTTCCGGGCGGCAAGGCTCTCCCAGCGGAGAAGCACTCATCGCGGTGGGACGCGAAATCGATGTGGGGGTTACATCAATCGAGCGTCTCGGTCGGGCGCCTGCCGCCCGGAAACCAGCGGCTGCGGGAACGCGCAGCCGGTTGTCTGTCGTCAGCGCACCTGCTTGGCGTCGCCGTCCGCCGCGGATGCCGATTGCAGCGCCGTATCACCGGCGAGCTTCACCTTGAGGTTCTCGGTCATGAATTGCGTGCCGGCGGCGACCACGACATCGCCGGGTTTCAAACCCTCCGCGACACGCACGCCATCGGCGGCGAACTCGGCAACCTTGATCGGACGAGCATGAACGGTGTCGGCGCCACGATCGACGGTCCAGACGATCGATTGGGTGCCTTGCTCGGCCAGTGCGCTCAGGGGGATCGAGACCAGCTGCCGCTCATTGGCCGCCGTGGCTTCGATGCTGGCGGTCATGCCGAGCAGCACACGCGGATCGTTGGGCAGGCTGACGCGGACGGCAAAGGTGCGTGATTGCGGATCGGCGCTGCCGGCGACTTCGCGGACCTTGCCGTCGAGCGCCAGCGCATCGTCGGACCAGAAGCCCGCCTTGACCGCCTTGCCCGGCTTGAATTCGGC
>NZ_RZRW01000595.1:0-3405 GCF_003998745.1 Mesorhizobium sp. M7A.F.Ca.US.014.04.1.1
CGATCGCCGTTCCGCCGGTGCCGCCATAACCGACCAGCATGGCGATGGCCGAGCCCATGAAGCGCAGGGCTTCCATGTAGAGCCTGGTCATGGCGCCGATCAGGCCGCCGACCAGAAGTTCCGAGATGATCATCGGCACCAGGATCTGCGGGCGCGGGTCGACGAAAGGAAAGATCTTGTCCCACAGGAAGGCGAGCAGGCCGCCGGTGGCGGCGACCGCCACTAACAACCTGACCTGGACCGGGACGCGGGCGCTGGACAGGCCCGGCATCAGCATGAAACAGGCGCCGATGCGGCAGAAGGCGAGGAACGCCGCGATGACGACGCCTTGCGACAGCACGCTCACGATATGGTTCCGAGCACCCTGATCTCGACGCCCTTGGCGATTTCGACGTGGCTGAGCACCGGCAGCGTGGTGAACAGCCGCTCGATGATCATGCGCACATAGGGGCGGGCGTCGGGCGCGGTGACGAGGACGAAACGCTCGCCGGCTTCCAGATATTTCTTGATCGCCTTGGTCGCGTCCTGGCCGAACTCCTCGAGCTGGCGCGGGTCGATGTCGAACTCGCGCACCTCACCCTTGGCGTCGCGCTTGAGGCTCTGGTGGAAGGCGAGATCCCAGCGGTTGCCGAGGCGAAGCACCTTCAGCACGCCGCCCTCGGACAGGTCGCCGCAAATCTGCTGGGCCATGCGGATGCGGACATGTTCGACGATCTGCTCGGTGCGGCGCACATGCGGCGCGATCTCGGCGATCGCCTCGATGATCAGGTGCAGATTGCGGATCGAGACGCGCTCGGCGAGCAGCAGCTTCAGCACCGCCTGCAGGCCGGGATAGGAGATGTGCGTGGTGCAGATCTCGTCGGCGAGCTTGCGGTATTCCTGGTCCTGGCGTTCGAGCAGCGCCTTCATGTCCTTGTAGGACAGAAGCTGCGGCAGGTTGTTGCGGATGACCTCGGAGAGATGGGTGAGCAGCACCGACATGTTGTCGGCGAAGGTGTAGTTCTCGCGCTTCAGATCCTCGGCGAAGGCTTCGACCACCGAATAGGCGCGCATGCCGAAGGCCGGCTCGCGGATTTCCTCGCCCGGTATCTCGGGTATGTCGCGATTGCCGAGCAGCACCATGATCTCGCCGACGCGCATCTGGTATTCGGCCACCACGGTGCCGTGCACCTTGATCTGGTAGCTCTTCGGCGGGATGGCGAAATCGTCGGCGACACGCACTTCCGGCACGACGAAGCCGTACTGGGTGGCGAATTTCTTGCGCATCTTGCCCATGCGGAAAACCAGTTCCTGATGCGACGTCAGCAGCCTTGTCGACAGCTGCTTGCCGATCAAAAGCTCGATCTCGGCGGTGGCGAGCGAGGCCTTGACCGAGTTCTTCTCCTCCTCGACCTTGGTCGCCTTTTCCTGGTCCTTGATCGCCTCGGCTTCGGCGAGGACACGGTTGGCGCGCATCGGGATGACGTAGCCGAGACCGGCCATGCCGGCTGCGAGCGCAAAGAACGGGAACAGCGGCAGGCCGGGCATCAAGCCGAGCAGCACCAGCAGCGATGCCGCGACATAGAGGGCGCGCGGGTGGGCGCCGAGCTGGCCGAACACCGCCTGGTTGGTCGAGCCGCGGGTGCCGCCCTTGGAGACGAGCAGGCCGGCGGCGAGCGACACGATCAGTGCCGGGATCTGGGTGACGAGGCCGTCGCCGACCGACAGCTTGATGAACACGTCGGCGGCTTCGCCCATGCCCATGCCGTGCCTGATGTAGCCGATGGCAATGCCGCCGACGATGTTGATGGCGGTGATGATGAGGCCGGCGATGGCGTCGCCGCGGACGAACTTCGAGGCGCCGTCCATCGAGCCGAAGAAAGAAGATTCTTCTTCCAGTTCACGGCGGCGCAGCTGCGCGGTCTTGTCGTCGATCATGCCGGCCGAGAGGTCGGCGTCGATCGACATCTGCTTGCCGGGGATGGCATCGAGGGTGAAGCGCGCGCCGACTTCGGCGATACGCGTGGCGCCCTTGGTGATGACGATGAAGTTCACCACGATCAGGATCATGAAGACGATGAGGCCGATGACGAAGTCGCTGGCCATCACCAACTTGGAGAAGCCGGCGATGACGTAGCCGGCGGCATGCGTCCCTTCATTGCCATGCGACAGGATCATGCGCGTGGTGGCGATGTTGAGCGACAGCCGCAGCATGGTGGCGATGAGCAGCACGGTTGGAAAAGACGAAAAATCGAGCGGCCGCTGGATCCACAGCGCCACCATCAGGATCAGCACCGAAAGCGCGATCGAAAAGGCGAGGCCGACATCGATGAGAAAAGCCGGGATCGGCAGGAACAGCACGGCAAGTATGATGACGATGCCGATGGCGAAGAAGACGTCGCGGCCGTTCTTGGCGGCCGCGCCGGGCTGAATGCTTTCGCTGATCGCCATATCGTCCTCAAACCCCATAGACTGCCGAGCGCGCGACAGCCCTGTGAGGGTAGTCCGCCAAGCTTGCGCGAGGGTGGGAGACTGGCTAGTTCGAACGATCATGCGCAGGTCGCCGTGTCGGCTAGCCTCGCCAGGAAAGGGAAACCCATGCTTCTGATCATCGGCACCATCCGCTTGCCGCCAAACAAATTTGAGGAAGCCAAGCCCGCAATGGAACGCATGGTTTCAGGCAGCCGCGCCGAGGTCGGCTGCATCCAATATTCCTATGCGCAGGATGTTTTTGATGCCGGGCTCATCCGGGTCACGGAAGTCTGGAGCGACAGGGCAGCGCTCGACGCGCACTTCGCCTCGCCGCACATTGCGGACTGGCGTGCGAGCTGGCCGGCGCTCGGCATAGGCGAGCGCAACCTCGTACTCTATGAAGCCGGCGAGCCCATGCCGACCTGAACGGTCCATCGGCCCGATCGATATCGCGTCCACTTGTCGCCAATGTGGTGTCTGTCGGCATTGTGGTTGCCATGCCGTGCCGCCGGGCGTATCAGGCTGGCTTTCCACTGCCTTTCGATATCGGCGAGCCGCCCCGGTGCTTTCCAGAAACCACAGCGAAGTTTACGCCCGCCGGCTGCGCGCGGTGCTGATCAGGTCGTTGCCCCTGCTCGAGGCACGCGGCATCGTGGTGGTCATCCTCGCCGGTGTCGTAGGCGTCATGGCTGGCATATTGGTCACGGCGATGAGCCAGATCGTGCAGGACCTGCACGGGCTGCTGTTCGGCGTTCAGCCTGGCGGCCGGCTTTCCGGCATGTTCTCGCTCGCCAATCCGATGCAGGCGCTGATACCGGCGATCGGCGGCATACTGCTGGGGCTGACGGTGGTCTGGCTCCGGATACGGAAATTCCGCACACCGATCGACCCGATCGAAGCCAATGCGCTCTATGGCGGGCTCCATGTGCTCTTCTAAACCTTCTTCTTTGCATC
>NZ_RZRW01000596.1:0-3398 GCF_003998745.1 Mesorhizobium sp. M7A.F.Ca.US.014.04.1.1
GGCACCATGGCCGGCAGCGTCTCGATGAAGCTTGCCGACAAAAAGGACGACAAGGCGCCCTACTTCGCCATCGTGCTGGTCGCCGGCTGGTCCGGCCGCCCCGGCGCCGTGGGAGCGCAGGTATGAGTGGCCGTCTCATCGTCATCGGCCTTGGCCCCGGCAATGCCGATCAGGTCACCCCGGAGGCCAGCCGCGCTGTCGCCGAGGCGAAATTCTTTTACGGCTACAAACCCTATCTCGACCGGCTGGACCTGCGCCCGGACCAGACCCGCGTCGCTTCCGACAACCGCGAGGAACTCGCCCGCTCCAAGGACGCATTGAGCAAGGCTGCAGAGGGCCATGACGTCGCCGTGGTCTCCGGCGGCGATCCCGGCGTGTTCGCCATGGCGGCGGCCGTCTGCGAGGCGATCGAGGCCGGTCCGGTCGAATGGCGCGCAGTCGATGTCGCCGTGGTGCCCGGCATCACCGCCATGCTTGCGGTTGCCGCCCGCATCGGCGCGCCGCTCGGCCATGATTTCTGCGCCATCTCGCTCTCCGACAATCTAAAGCCATGGGAGTTGATCGAACTGCGCCTGCTGGCGGCGGCCGGTGCCGGCTTCGTCATCGCGCTTTACAACCCGATCAGCAAGGCCCGCCCCTGGCAACTCGGCCGCGCCTTCGAGTGCCTGACCGCCATCCTGCCGGGCACCACGCCGGTAATCTTCGGCCGCGCCGCCGGTCGCCCGGACGAGCGTATCGAGGTCTACCTGCTGGCCGATGTCGAGGCTGAAAAGGCGGACATGGCGACCTGCATCATCATCGGCTCGCCGGAAACCAGGATTATCAAGCGCACGGAGAAGCCGGCGCTGGTCTACACGCCGCGCTCGTCCACGGGACGGACAAAATGATCGATCCCAAATCGATCGACAATGGCGGCCAGCGCTTCGACGGTTTCAGCCGAGGGCACGTCCGGCAGATCAGGCCTGCGGATCATGACCACCTCGATGCCAAGCGCCCGCGCCGAGGCGATCTTGCCAAAGGTCGCCTCGCCGCCGCTGTTCTTGGACACCACGACATCGATGCGGTGCCTTTCGAGCAGCGCGCGTTCCTCCGCGTCGCGAAACGGGCCACGGGCCAACAGATATTCGGCGTCGGGCACGGCCAGCTTCGGCTCGACCGGATCGACACTGCGAATGACATAGTGGTGCTGGGGCGCTGCTTCGAAAGCCGCAACCTCTTGCCGGCCCAGTGCCAGAAAAACGCGGCGCGGCGCCGGTCCAAGCGCTTGCGCGGCATCGCCGACCGTACCGACCAACGTCCAGCGGTCGCCTTCGACAGGCTCCCAGCCGGGACGCCGCAGGGCAAGGATCGGCACGCCGGCCATGCGCGCGGCTTGTGCGGCATTGGCGGAGATTTGCGCCGCATAGGGATGCGTGGCGTCGATCAGCAGATCGGTGGCCGTTTCCGTGAGGTAAGCGGCCAGCCCGTCGGCGCCGCCAAAGCCTCCGCTTCGCACCGGCACGCCTTGCGCGACCGGGCTTTCGGTGCGGCCGGCCAGCGACAGTGTGACCGAGGCACGCGCCGCCAGTTTTCCGGCCAGTTGCCGCGCTTCGGTGGTGCCGCCGAGGATCAGGATACGGTGGGTCATTATGCCTGCTGAGCGTCAATCGCGAGCCGCCTGGCTGACAGTCGTCGGCATCGGCGAGGACGGTTTAGCGGGTCTCGGCGACGAGGCCAAGCAGCGGATTGCCCAGGCTGAGATCATCTTCGGCGGCAAGCGGCACCTCGCCCTTGTCGCTTCCTTCGCCAAGGGCGAGCCGCGCCCATGGCCGGTTCCGTTCGATGCCGAGATGGCTGACGTGCTGGCGCTCGCCGGCAGGAACGTCTGTGTGCTCGCCTCCGGCGATCCCTTCTTCCACGGCGTCGGCGCCACGCTCGCCCGCAAGGTCAAGGCGCAAGAGATGCACGTTATCCCCGCGCCTTCAGCCGTTTCACTGGCGGCCGCCCGGCTCGGCTGGGCGCTGCAGGATATCGAAACCGTCTCGCTGCACGGCCGGCCGCTCGACCTGATCCGGCCACTGCTGCAGCCAGGCGCGCGCATCCTGGCGCTGACCTCGGATGCAGAAGCCCCCGCGGCGATTGCCCGCCTGCTCGCGGAACTCGACTTCGGCGCATCGCGGCTGACGATCCTGGAGGCGTTGGGTGGGCCAAGCGAGACCCAGCGCTCGGTCCGCGCCGATGCCTTCGACCTCGAAAACCTCAATCCGCTCAACGTGCTGGCGGTCGAAGTTGAATCCGGTCCGGACGCGCGCGTGCTGCCGCTCACATCAGGCCTTGCCGATCACCTGTTCGACCATGACGGCCAGATCACCAAGCGCGAAATCCGCGCGATTACCCTGTCGGCGCTGGCGCCGCGGCGCGGCGAGTTGCTGTGGGACATCGGCGCCGGCTCCGGTTCCATCGGCATCGAATGGATGCTGGCCCACCCTTCGATGCGCACTTTTGCCATCGAGGCCGATCCGGTGCGCGCTGCCCGTATTGGCCACAACGCCGCCGCTTGTGGCGTTCCCGGCCTTGTCGTGGTCGAAGGCGCCGCGCCCAAGGCGCTAGCCAGACTGGATACGCCTGACGCGATCTTCATCGGCGGCGGCGGCAGCGACACCGGCGTCTTGAGCACAGCCATCAAGGTGCTTCGCTCGGGCGGCCGTCTCGTGGCAAACGCGGTGACGCTGGAGATGGAAGCCCTGCTTCTTGCCCAACATACGAAGCTCGGCGGCGATCTCACGCGGATAAACATCTCCCGGGCCTCGCCGGTCGGCTCGATGCCGGCCTGGCGGCCGGCCATGCCAGTGACGCAATGGAGCTGGATGAAGCCATGATGGTCGCAGGCATAGGCTGCCGAAAGGGCGTGGGCGTCGAAGAGGTGCTTGCGGCGATCGAAACGGCGCTGGAGGCGCATGGGTTGGCGATGACGGCGCTGTCGGCACTGGCGACTGCCGCGTTCAAGAAGGATGAAGAAGCGATCGCCGCCGCTGGCCGCACGCTGAGTCTTCCCGTCATCGTCGTCGACGACTCAGCACTTCAAGCTGCCTCGTCGGATACGCTCAGCCATTCCGATCTCTCGCAGGATGTTGCCGGCACACCATCGGTCTCCGAGGCGTCCGCCCTCGCCGTGGCCGGCACAGGCGCAAAACTGCTTGGCCCCCGCACCGTGCTCGGCCCGGTCACCTGTGCCATCGCCATCAGCGGAGATGCGCCATGACCGTTCATTTCATCGGCGCCGGTCCAGGTGCGGCCGACCTCATCACGCTGCGCGGCGCAAGGCTTTTGGCAAACTGCCCGGTTTGCCGGCATGCCGGCTCGATCGTCGCGCCCGAATTGCTGCAGCACTGCGCGCCGGGGACAAAGCTGGTCGACAC
>NZ_RZRW01000597.1:0-3395 GCF_003998745.1 Mesorhizobium sp. M7A.F.Ca.US.014.04.1.1
GCCGGAATGCAGCGGCTGCGGCGGCGCTGGCCAGGTCTTCCAATGTCCGCGCTGGACGAGTTCCAACGGCCATTGTTGCCCTGCCGGCACCCACCGGCGCGGCTGCCCCGGCCTCAGCGCGGCATGCTCCGAATGTGACGGCGACCACGCTGCCGACGCCGACCCGATGCGGCCATCGGCCTGATACAGGCCGGTTGCAGCCTGGCCGTGTCGCCTGGTGGAACCGGCGGCGCCGATCTGTGTTATGTCGTGTTGATCGCGGGCGCCGAAGGTTGCGCGTTTCCCCGACAACAGAAAGCGAGGCCTGAGATGGCTGACGACAAGTCGAAGACGAAACAGGACCGCAAGCAGGTCTCGGGCGAAGAGCCCTACGAGGTTGCCGCCTTTGCCCGCAAATACGGCATTCCGCCAAGCGAGGCACAGACCATCATCAAGCGCTACGGACCCTCGCGCAAGAAGCTCGACGCCCATATGGCGGCCCGCGGCTAGCCGAAACCATTTCGCCTGGGCGGCGTTGAAGACGCTGCGGGCCGCGTCAACCGGGCCTGGTGGTACGGTGAACAGGATGTCTTTTTCCCGGTTTCTCATCCTGGCCAACGAAACGGCAGACGAGCATCTGTCCCACCCGGCCCGCAGCGCCACGCATTGAGGGAGGTTGTCATGTCCGACACCATACGCAGGACCGGCAGCTGCCTGTGCGGCGGCGTGCAGTTCGAGGTTCACGGCGCGCCGCTGCGCGTCGGCCTGTGCCATTGCAAGGATTGCCGCAAGGCCGGCGGTTCGGTCTATTCGGCCTTTGCCATCTGGCCGCGCGAGGCCTTCGAGACCACCGGCCTCGTCAGCTCCTATGGCACGCGCAGCTTTTGCCCGACATGCGGCGGCCGCGTCGCCTGGGTCGACGACAACGAGGCCGAGGTGGCAATCGGCAGCCTCGACATCGCGCCGACCGATCTCGTGCCCGAATATGAATTGTGGACCTCCAGGCGCGAGACCTGGCTGCACGCTTTGCCCGGCGCCGAACAGTTCGAGCATGACCGCCCAGCGGCGTACAACGCCGAAGCGCCGACGCCGAGATCGCTGTCGGACATCGACGCAGAGATTTGATCTCCGGGCAAGGGAACCCTGCCCTGCCGCCGACGTTACCGGACGCCTCTCACGCATGTCGCCCGGCGACTTGCGGCAATCATGGAGACGACCGTTGAACGACAAGATGTTTCCCCGCCCCATCAGGCTGAAATTCGCGCCTGAGCGCGAGCGCATCGTCCGCAGCGCCTGGGAAGGCCTGGAATGCCTCGGCGACTGGCCGGCTGGCCAGGGACGGCGCTACCGGGCGGCGTTGCGCAGCTGCCGCGATGCGCTGGATGGCTGGACGCCGCCGGAAAAAGCGATGCGGGCGGTGATCGACGCCGCGCGCGAAGCAAAACTCCTGCAGTAGTTGGAAAACAGGACATGTCCGAGCTCATTTTGCCCACACCGATGCGGATCAAGCCGCATGGCTCGGACACGATCCGCGACGTCGCCACGCTCAGGGATGCCAGCGAAATCCTGATCGATTGGCCGCAGGCCAAGCGCGGCCCGTTCTACCAGGCGGCGCGCGAGAAGGTCGAAGCCGCATTGGAAACCCAGACAGGCGCCGCCGAGGCGCAGGAAGCGTTCGCAGCGCTCTGCAGCCACGCCGGCGTCTTGGTGCGGTAGGTGTCAAAGGAAGCAGACGTCGTGCCTCGCCTGCTTTGTCATTTCGTTGGAAGCTCGCCCTGGACAATCGGCTGAGAGGTTTCGAATCCAAAGCTCTTCGGCACCAGAAGAATCAATGCAATCACGATGGCGATCGATGCAAGCAACGTGGCTGTGGCTGCAATATCTCTCACGATAATCTCTCCAAATTCCAAGTCGTGAGAAAAACGCTCCCGAGAAAACGAGGTTCCATTAGCTTGTGCGATAATACCAGGGAGCCGGCGTTTATTGCTTCGGCGGCTGGGGTGGAACTTCACCCGGCTTGATCACCGGCGTCTTGCCTTCGTCGGGGGCCGGCGCCGCCATGCCCTGGTCTCCCGTCGGGGGCGGTTTCAGCACGCCGCCGCAGTCGTTGAGCTTCGCGGTCAAATTGCCGTCATCGGCTTGCTTTTCAGGCTGCTGTTTTGCCTCTTGCCCGGTCTGAGCCCTGCATTTGTCGGCCTGCGGCGCCTGGCTGTCGTTCTGCTGCTGGGCTGCGGCCGGCACTGCCAGCGCCAGCATAAGGCCGAATGGCATGATGGCGAGAGTTCTCATCCCTACCTCCTTCTTTCTTTCACGGTCGCCTGCGGCGACCTTCCCTTCACAGGGACAACGCCTGTCGACGAAAAAGGTTGGCCGCGTCGCCGGGCGGCATTGCAACCAAACCCGTTCGCCGGCCGTTGCGCGTGCCGGAGGCGGTCATGTTCGAAGGTTTTCAAGGCGCGGAAATCGACACCGGCGATGCCGGCATATTCTGCCTGCGTGCCGGGACCGGGCCGCCATTGCTGTTGCTGCACGGCTTTCCGCAGACGCATCTGATGTGGCGCGACATCGCGCCCGCTCTGGCCAGCCGGTTCAGCGTCGTCTGCGCCGATTTGCGCGGCTATGGCGGCAGCTCCTGTCCGGCGTCCACTCCGGACCACGCACCCTATGCCAAGCGCGCCATGGCGGACGATTTGGTGAGGCTGATGGAGAAGCTGGGTTTCAGCAGCTTCATGGTCGCCGGCCATGATCGCGGCGGGCGTGTCGCCTACCGCATGGCGCTCGACCATCCGGGCAGCATCGACAGGCTCGCCGTCCTCGACATCGTGCCGACCGCCGATGCCTGGGACCGCGCCGACGCCAGGCTGGCGCTGGGCTATTGGCCATGGTCGCTGCTGGCGCAGCCCGAGCCATTGCCGGAAAAGATCCTGTCCGGCGCCGCCGAGGCGATCGTCGACAATGCGCTCAACGGCTGGGGCTCACAGCCATCGGCGTTTCCAGCCGAAGTGCGTCAGGCCTATGTGGAGGCCCTGCGTACGCCTGCCCACGCCCATGCCATCTGCGAGGAATATCGGGCGGCAGCCACGCTCGACCGCGAGCATGACCATGCCGACAAGGCAGCCGGCCGGCGCATCCGCTGCCCGCTGCTGGCGCTATGGAGCGGTCAGGGCGCGTTGGCGGATTGGTATGCCGGCGAAGGCGGACCACTGGCGCTGTGGCGCGGCTGGGCCGACGACGTGCGCGGACAGGCGATGCCGGGTGGACACTTCTTCCCCGAGGAGGACCCGGCGCGGACGGCCGATCTGCTGGCCGGCTTCTTCGGCGAAACCAGTCACGGCATCTCCGTGCGATCGGAGTTACCTTCGCCCTCCCCTTGATGGGCTCAGGACGTTTCGGTTTCAGGCAGGTCGGCGCCCAAC
>NZ_RZRW01000598.1:0-3389 GCF_003998745.1 Mesorhizobium sp. M7A.F.Ca.US.014.04.1.1
GCCATCGGCATAGAGCGACACTTCGTGGATGTCCTTGTCCTCGTCGACCTCCAGCACGGCGATCGGCAGCCCCTCTTCCTCGAAGGCCGCCTCAAGCGCCGCGAAAATGCTGACGGACTCGATCTTTCCGGTGGTGAAGTAAAGGCGCGTCTGGGTCATGAAATGGTAATCAGCCTTTCGCCGCCAGCCGCTTCAGCTTGGCGATGGCCGTATCGGCGCTTTCGCCGTAGGCGATTGTGCCGGCAAAATCGCCCTTGGCGTTGAGCAGCAGCACCGAGGCGGTATGATCCATCGTGTAGTCGCCGTCGCCGGTGTCGACCTTCTTCCAATAGATGCCGAACGACTTGGCCATGGCATGGACCTTGTCCGGAGCGCCCGTGATGCCGACGATACGGTCGGAGAAATTGCTGACATAGGCGTTCATCACCTCAGGCGTGTCGCGCTCCGGATCGACCGATACGAAATAGGCGTGCAGGTTCTTGCCGTCGTCGCCGAGCGTCTTCAGCCAGCCGGCCAGTTCGAACAGCGTGGTCGGGCAGACCTCGGGGCAATGGGTGAAGCCGAAGAAGACGACGCTGGGCTGGCCCCGGAAGGCGGCTTCGGTGATCGGCGCGCCTTTCTGGTCGACCAGAGTAAAGGCGGCCCCGAATGGCTCGCCGCCATAGTGGCCGCGATACCAGTCGAAGGTCAGCCAGCCGATGCCGGCCGCCATCAGGACGAGAATACCGACCAGGATAGAACGCATCATCAGAAAAGTCCGTCTGCAGAAATCGTCGCGCCGGCTCAATGCCGCGCCTGTGTGACAGTCTTAGCGGTTCGGCCCCGCACAGGCAAAGTGCCGCGTTGCCGCAACCGCTGCGGTGTCGACCTATCTGCTTGCAAAGCCGGGCCGCTCGCCCCACCTGTGACCGGCAACTCGAACCGCAGGAGGGTCCCTTGCAACGACTGATTGGGCACGGACTGATTGGGCGAAGACTGATCGGCGGTGCCTTGGCCGCGTGCGTTGTCCTAGGTGCCGGGGCCGCCGTGGCCGATGAAGTCGGCAAGGTCGGCGTCGACTGGCTCGGCAACGACATCATCGTCGAGGCGATCAAGGACCCCAAAGTGGAGGGCGTGACATGTCACGTCTCCTATTTCGATCGCGGCATCATCGATCGCCTGCACAAGGGCAACTGGTTCGAGGATCCGTCCGATTCCTCGATCTCCTGCCGCCAGACCGGCCCGATCACCATCGGCGACATCGACATGAGCGAGGGCGGCGAGGAAGTGTTCAAGCAAGGCATCAGCCTGATCTGGAAGAAGCAGGTGGTGAACCGCATCTACGACAAGGCCAACGAGACGCTGATCTATCTCTCGCATTCGCGCCAGGTGCAGAACGGCTCGGCCAAAATGTCGGTCACCACTGTGCCGCTCTACGGCCAGAACGTGGTGTGGAGCAAAGGCAAGCCGCAATAGGCGATTCAGTTCCTTCCCGGGCGCACGATTGGCCCCGCTTGCGGGACCAATCGCCTGGGCGAATCCTTGCCGGGAAACGATCTGACGGACGATTGGCCCCGCTTGCGGGACCAATCGCCTAGGCGTAAAGCCGCCGGCATGGACCGTTCCGAAGATCTCGTCCCGAAAGACCCCGAGCCACGCATCCATCCGACCGCGGAGTTGAAGGCGTGCAAGCTTGGGCGTTATGCCTCGATCGGCGAGCGGGTGGTGCTTCGCGAGGTCACCGTCGGCGACTTCTCCTATTTCGAACGCCATTCGGAAGCGATCTACACGACGATCGGCAAATTCTGCTCGATCGCCGCCAACAGCCGCATCAATGCGCTGGAGCATCCCATAGAGCGGCTGACCCAGCACAAGCTCAGCTACCGGCCGAACGAGTATTTTCGCTGGCTGGGCGTCGATGCCGCCTTCCGCGAACGGCGGCAGGCGAAAGCCGTGACCATCGGCCATGATGTCTGGATCGGCCACGGCGCGGTGATCATGCCCGGGGTCACCATCGGCAATGGCGCGGTGGTCGGCGCCAACGCAGTGGTGACGCGTGATGTGCCGCCCTACGCGATCGTCGCCGGCGTGCCGGCGAAGGCTCTCCGGCCACGCTTCGCTCCGGATATCGCGGCGCGGATCGAAGCTCTCGCCTGGTGGAACTGGCCGGTCGAAAAGCTCGCCAGAGCGGTTCCCGACATGCAGGCAATGCCGATCGAAGCATTCCTCGATCGTTGGGAAAACGACGCCGTCTGACCAGCTCAAGACGTCGACGGTAACCAATTTTCTTAACGTAAAATATTAAAGTTAAGAAATGGAAAACGGATTGTATCCGTGAAATTAAACACTCCAAGGTTGCAAGACTTTCGGCAAAATGCACTACTCGTTTCGGGGGTAAGTCGTAAGAAGTCGAAGAAAACACTACTAGCAACAATGGAGAGAAGTCATGAAGAAGTTCGCTTTTGTACTCACCGCTGCTATGGTTTCGTTCTCGACTGTCGGCGCCTATGCCGGCGGCTGGGGAGGTAGCTCGGGTAGCCTGATCAATGTGTCGCCGTCCATCGGTGTCGGCCAGGTGACCGCGCTCAATGGCATCCTGAGTGGCAACAACATCCTGAGCGGCAATGTCGTCCAGGGCATTCTGAACGGCAACAAGACCAACGTCCTTACCGGCGTTCTCAGCGGTATCGGCGTCAATGTCCTTGGCGGCAACAGCTACAAGCTGGGCGGCCGTCACTGAGCAGGAAAGTCACGGGCATCCTTATGTCACGTGTCGTGGGCAGGAGGGTCTTCAACACCCTCCTGCCTCCGCTTGTGGGCCTACCCAGTCAAGCGCGGGAATGAGCTAGATCTTCGCCCGCAGGCCCACAAATGCATCGACCGTGTGTTCGCGCTCGTCGATCACGGTCTTGAAGGTCTCGGAAACGTCGACGCGAACGACAATGGCCATCGATTTGGTCGCGTTGTACGTCGCTTCGGCATAGACGCCCTTGCGGCGCTCCTGGTTCTCGTAGAGCAAATTGTCCTTGAGCTCATAGAAGATGCCGGAAGCGATGCCGAGGTTTTCGCGCACCTTCATGCCCAGTTCCAGTTCCGCGCGCTGCAGCCACGAAGCCAGGGGGTCGTCGGTTTCGGACGTTTCGTAGCGGCCGAAATAGGTGCCGCGCAGCTCGAAGCCGTGCGGCAGAGGCTTGCCGAAGGTGACTTGCCAGGTCGGACGCCAGCGCTGGTAGATGTTATCGGCGCCACGCAGGAACTGCGCACCCAGCGCCACGCCGAGCGTCGAACCGTCGGTGGCCTTGTAGGCCGCCTCGGCGCGCAGCGTATAGGCGTTGAACGACAGGAACAGCGGCGGGTAACCGATTTCCTCGACGCTGGCGGAGAGCGCAGACGCGGACGCGCCGAAGGCA
>NZ_RZRW01000599.1:0-3383 GCF_003998745.1 Mesorhizobium sp. M7A.F.Ca.US.014.04.1.1
TGACGCTCCCCCGCAGCCAATATAAACCGGACGGCGAAGCTCGATATATGGCGGGCGACGACGGTTCATCCGAGGTGTGGAACCCCGCCGTATGCACCGCTCAGATATTTGCGGTAATGGTTCTCGTCGCGGCGCACCTTCACGTCCATGAGGCTGTAAAGGTGGCTGCGGCCCTGCCGGTCCTTCTCGCAGATCACGATTTCCTCCTTGTTGAGGTCATCGAGCAGCGAGGCCGAATGGCAGGAGAGCCATAGCTGCGCGTCGAACTTGTTACGTCCCGAGGCCGCATAGAACCAGCGCACCAGCTCGGGCAGCATGTTCGGGTGAATGGCCGCGTCCATTTCGTCGATCGCGGCGATCCCGCCGGTATCGAGTGCGCTCATGATGAAAGGGAACATCTTGATAAAGGCCCGCGTGCCGTGGCTTTCCATCAGCCAAGGCATTTCGACCGCAAGACCCGCGTGCTTAAACAGCAGCAGCGGCCCGTTGTCCGTATGCTGAAAGCGCATCCCTTCCACACCCACATCTATGCGGCTTAGCTCATCCTTCAGCCGCGAGACGACGTTGGGCTGGTTCTTTAGATAGTCGATCACGTCGCGATCGACGAAGGAGTGCACAGGCTCAATTTGGAAGAAGGCCTTGCGCGCCGTATCCACAAGAAGCTGCGCGGTCGGGTGCTGGAATTTCGCGAATGATGACAGCACCGTGTGATTGCCGGCGAGCGTCTTCACGAGGTGCTGGAAGCCCGAGAGGCTGAAGGTTTTAGAGTCCTTCACCTTGCCCTCGGCATCGCGCTCATAGACGCGCTGCCATTTCCCTTGGCCGTTCGGCCTCTGGCGCAGCGACTCGGACGCGATCCGCACCGCGAGCCCTTCTTTGAGTTCGATTTCCAGTTCGTAGCGGTAAGTGCCTTGCTCGACCTTTTCGCCGCTCGTGGCGCGCTGAAAGACTTCCGGCGTCAGGTTTATGATGCCGCCCAGCTCGATCGCGAACCGGATCGGCCGACTGCCGGGTTCCACGTCGTTGAACCGCTCGATGCCAGCGAAGCCTGGCACCGTGCGCGCTACGCTGTCGCGGATCATCGTCACGACGAATTCGAGCGCGCGCAGCACCGTCGTTTTACCCGAGGCGTTCGCGCCATAGAGGGCGACGACCTTCGGCGCGCGCACGTCCGCACCCTCGAAGATGGGGGCATAACGGCCTTCAGGATCGGGCACTTTTCCATCCACCGACAGGTCGAGCACCTGCGGATCGCGGATGGAGAAGAAGTTTTCGACCTCTAGCTTGTAGAGCATGGGATACCTCACTTGGGGATATAATAGAATCTATAACGATATTTCGTCAATAATTCGATTACAGGATCGCTTCATGCTCACCGAGGATTGAGCATTGGCGGCGCAACGTGGATGGATGCCAGCTTTCGGAATCGGAGGTTGGTTCTCGAAATGACCAAAAAGAGGCGCAGTGCGGTTGTTCACGTCGCGCCGTGCGTGAGTCAGCTCAACGTCAAGAAGTTGGCATTCAACAGGTGGACACCTTGTCCTGACTATGGCCACCGGCCGGCAAATCCCGGCCCCTACCCCGCCTCCAGCTTCCCTTTCAGCTGCGCCCGCGCATCCTTGATCGAGGCGGCGTAGGTCACCAGCGGGCGCTTGACGCCGTGGGTGATCAGCATGCGTCGGATCTGCGGCGCGGCACCCGATATGATGAAGCGGACACCGGCGCGTTTCGCCTTGTGGGCGGCGCCTTCGATGACGTTGGCCGCCGTCGAATCGAAGAACGGTACGGCCGAGCAGTCGAGGATGAAGTTCCTGCGCTGGTCGGCTATGCGGTCGAGCACGGTGCCGACGGTCGATGCGGCGCCGAAGAAGAAGGCGCCCGAAATGCGATAGACGACGGTGTCGGCGTCGGTCGCCTCGCTGGCATCGTAGGCCTTGGTGCTGTCGGCGACATCCTCCTGCACCAGCGGCTGATCGGCCTCGACCGCAATCGACTTGGCCATGCGGTCGATGAACAGGATCGACCCCAGCACGAAGCCGACGACGATGCCTTCGGTGAGATCGCGGAAGATGACGAGCAGAAAGGTCGCCATCAGCACCAGCGCATCGCCGCGCGAGGCACGCAGCAAGGTGGCGAAGGCCTGTTTCTCGAACATATTCCAGCACACGACCGCCAGCACGCCGGCCAGGGCGGCGAGCGGGATATAGCTGGCGAGCGGCGCCGCCACCAACATCAAGGCGAGCAGGATGGCGGAGTGGACGATGCCCGAAACCGGTCCGTGGGCGCCGGCCCGCACATTGGTCGCCGTGCGGGCGATGGTGCCGGTGGCGCAGATGCCGCCGAACAGGGCGGATGCGATGTTGGCGAAGCCTTGCGCCACCAGTTCGCAGTTGGAACGATGCCGGCGGCCCGTCATCCCGTCGGCGACCACCGCCGAAAGCAGCGATTCGATGGCGCCCAGCAAGGCGAAGGCAATGGCATCCGGCAGCACGTCAATCATCCTGTCCAGGCTGATCGGCGGCAAAGCGGGCATTTGCAGGCTGCGCGGTATACCGCCAAAGCGGGTGCCGATCGTCTCCGCCGGCAGTGCGAGAAGCGCCACGACCAGCGATGCCAGCCCGATGGCGATGAGCATTGCGGGCCATGTCGGCCGCCAGCGCTTCAGGCCGGCGATGGTGGCGACGGTCAACACCGCCACGAAGGTCGCCGCCGGGTTGATGGTGCCGGCCGCCTCGCCGACCGCGATCAGCTTCGGCACCAGCGGTCCGGGCTCCTTGCCGGCAAGCTTCAGCCCGAACAGTTCGACGATCTGTCCGGAAAAGATGATGACGGCGATGCCGGCGGTGAAGCCGACCGTCACCGGATAGGGAATGAACTTGATGTAGGTGCCGAGACGGAGATAGCCGATGGCGAGCAGGAAGACCCCTGCCATCATCGTTGCCAGCAGCAGCCCGTCAATACCGACCCGGGCAACCGTCGCGGCCACCAGCACGATGAAGGCGCCGGCCGGGCCGCCGATCTGGAAGCGGCTGCCGCCGAGCGCCGAAATGATGAAGCCGCCGACGATCGAGGTGTAGAGGCCGCGCTCGGGCGTGACTCCCGAGGCGATCGCGATGGCCATCGACAAGGGCAGCGCGACAATGGCCACCGTCAGCCCGGCAATGGCGTCCGCCTTGGCGTCGGCGAAGGTGTAGCCCTCGCGCCAGACCGTCACGAGCTTTGGCGTGAACAATTCGGGAAATGTCGGCTTTGCCGACTGGTGGGCCGACCTTTGGGCCGATCTGGGGGCCGGTTCATGCCCTGCCCGCTGCGTCTGATCCATGGACTGCCTTTCGCACCCTGAAAGGCGGCGGGATCGTCGGCAGGGCTGTCGGCGGTCGCCG
>NZ_RZRW01000060.1:0-16707 GCF_003998745.1 Mesorhizobium sp. M7A.F.Ca.US.014.04.1.1
TCGCCATACCGCATGCGGGTAAGCGCGGTGGAAACTGGCTCAGGATTTCCTGAAGACGCCGATCATCGGCCCGAGATTCCAGTAGTCGTCTTTGCGGCCGATGGCAGGCGCAAACAGGCTGGATATCGTGCCGTCGAGGAACAGCGCGTTATCGCAACCGAGCGCGTCGCGGAAAAGCCGGGCTAAGGCATGGAAGGTCACCGTGCCATTCGAAATCGCAAAGACCGCGACGCCATCCTTTCGCACCCCGACACCGTCGCGGGTTTTCCGCGAAGTGCCGTCGGCCTGGAATTTCGGATGCAGCTTGCCGTCGATCACCAGCATCGGCCCCGATTGCGTCGCATAGTCGACGGTCGGGCGCCTCTTCACGAAGTCCCTGGTGGCGCGGACCGCGGCCCTGCCGTCGCGTATGTAGAAAATGCCGTTTGGCTGCAGGGAAAAGTTGCCGCTTCCCGAACCCGTTTTCACCGACGCCATCTCCTAGCCGCGCTCGACATAGAGACCGACCGGCGCGAGGTTCGGGTGATACATGCCGGCATTGATGCCGAACAGCATCGTGCGCCCGATCGCCTGTTGCGCGGCATGCAGATTGTGCAGCGACTGAAACGGCTTGCCCGCCGCATCCTTCCAGAACAGCTCGAGCTGATATCGTTTCGGATCGACCTCGCAAACGAGATAGCTGGTCGCCTCGAAGGTGAAGTCCCGGCATGGTGGCAGCGAGACAACCCACTGGCCGAACGACGCGCCAAGCGCCGCCACCGACGGCAGCGCCCCCTTGGCCATCGCCAGCAACAGTGGCACCGATTGCAGGAGGGTCAAAAAATCCATGTGCGTACCGGAATCGAAGTTCGAGGTCCGGTACGGATATAGCCCGTTTCAAGCGATACTGTGGAACTGCCTTAGACGAGCCATCCCATGGCGACGCTCGACAACAAGACGATGCCGAGCAGGCCGCGATAGATGACGAACGGCCAAGCCGAGAAACGCTCCAGCACGCGCATCAGCCCCCATATGGCGAAGAAGGCGGAGATCGACGCGACGACCAGCCCGACAGCAAGCACCGACCAGCCATGGGCGTCGAGATGGACCTTGTGCAGTTCCCAGAGTTCCTTGAGGCCGGCGAGCGCGATGGCAGGCAGCCCGAGCAGGAACGAGAAGCGCGCCGCTTCGGCCCGTTTGAAGCCGAGCCCCAGTGCCGCTGTCAGGGTCGAGCCCGAGCGCGAGACGCCGGGGACAAGCGCGCCGATCTGGGCGATACCGACGAGCAGCGCATCGGTCAGCGACGCATCGCCCATGCTGCGCCGGTGACGGGCAAAGATCTCGGCCAGCGCCAGCAGGATCGCCATGGCGATGCAGGCCCAGCCGATCACCGTCAGGCTACGCAGCGGCGAATTGCAGGCGTTGAGCAGGCCCGACAGCGCAACGCCGGCGATGACGATGGGGATCGTCGCCAGCACGATCCAGAGCGCCAGCTTGAAATGCCGGTCGGCGAAATCGCGTCGCGCCAGAGCGTCGAGCGATCCAAACAGGATATCCCTGACGTCGCTCCAGAAATAGCTGACCACCGCGGCAAGGGCCGCAAGCTGCATGGCGGCGGAGAAGGCGGAGCCAGGATCCTGCCAGCCGAGCACGGCCGGCACGATGCGCATATGGGCAGTCGAGGAAATTGGCAGCAGTTCCGTGATGCCTTGCACCACGCCGAGGAACGCCACCTTGGCGAACCCCAGGCCGACGAAGCCCGTGTCGAGGCCTTGGGTGCAGATATCGGCCAAAATCGAATTCCGTGCATGAGAGATCGGAGTTGCGTGGACCGACCATCGGTCAATCCCGGGCAAGCCTTATCGTCATGGGCCGGATAATCAATTTACGGATTTGTAAGCTGGCACGCCGAGGTGCACGCCGTTCGAAAACCGGCCCACCTTGGGGCCGGCTTGAGGCACACAGGGAAAATCGCAAAGCGACTACGGGCAGAGCCAGAGTTTCTGGCATGTCCTGGCGATCACATGCGCCGGCGGCACTTCGGGCTCATCGGTCGAAGGCCGGCGAGCCCGTTCGAGCAGCATGCGCACCTGTTCGGGACGCACACGATCGCGCTCCATCACAAGCAGGACCATCGGATCTCTCAAAAGCTCGTCCAGGGTGCTGATGCTGTCGTTCATCCGTCGTCTCCTCGAATGCCGTACCCGCGACCCTTAAATAGGACGACAAAGATGGCTCGCCAATGACGCTTTGCCGGCTATCTCGTGTCGATTTGGATTAAATTTTGGCCATGCTTGCGCTCTTCCCTTCCCCTGGCGCTGCGCGTCGATCCACCTTCTTCCACAACAAGGGGAGAAGGGAAAAATTAGCCTGGCGGAGGGGCGCCTTCGTATTTCGGCAGGCCGTCATCAAGCACCAGCCAAGGCTGCTTCGAGGCCGTGAAAATATGCATTTGCGGCTTGAAAACCGTGGGATCGTCGAGCGAACCGGTGGTGATGCCGATAATCCCTGCGGAATCACGTCGGGAGAACAGCGTTGTGCCGCAGCTCGGGCAAAAGCCGCGCTTGAGATCCGGTGAAGAGCCTATAGTCGCCAGCGGCCCATCGATCGTCACGTCCTCGATGCGAAACAGCACGCGTGCGTTGAAGGCGGCGCCGATCGCCTTCTGGCAAAGCCGGCAGTGGCAGACGCGTTCGTTGATGGGAGCCGCGTCCGCGCGGTAGCGCACCGCCTTGCACAGGCATCCGCCCTCATATCTTGCCATTGTCTGGATCCACTGGTGGGAGAGAATAGGCGCGCAACGTATCGGCGGGGCCGATTGGGTCAATTGAAAAGCTTTGATGCAATGTCATCGCTTGTGCTGATGCGAGTTGGGATGAAGCCATGACGCCGAAAGCCGTCATGGAGCCACGGAATGCCGGCTGCCCGCCAACAGCCGGCGGTTTTGGCGTTCACTCCATTTCGCCGACGACCTCGTCCCAGGTCTTGACCTTGGTCTGGCCGTTTAGGAACGGCAGCGCGGCGGCCGTCAGCTCCGGGGCGAAGAAGACATCGTAGTGGGTGCGGTTGGGCAGGATCGCCAGGCGGTTCTGCGACAAGTTCTCGCGCATCCAGCCGGCGTCCTTCAGTCCGCCGCCGAGCATCTGATAGAACTTGATCTCGTGTTCGGGCTTATACATATCGCTGTCGCCATAGACCAGCATGACAGGCATCTTCAGCTTGGCGACATCGGCCGAGTAATCGCGGTTCTGACGCATGAAGCCGCCCAGCGCATCGAGGAGCTTCGGGAACTCCTCCGGATGTGGCGCCACCGCGACGTAGGATTTGTACATCGGCGTGTCCTTCATGAACTCAGCCGCGGCTGCGCTCACCTGTGCCTGCTGCGGACGCATCTCGTCATAGAAGCCGTCCGTGGCGTAGCCGGTCGATACCAAGACGAGGCGGCGCACCGCTTCGGGATGCTGGACGGCCATGCGGAAGGCGACGCCGCCGCCTAGCGAATAGCCCATGACATCGACCTGGCTGTAACCGAGCGCCTTGACGATGGCGGCCATGTCGTCGCCCATCGCCTCCACGGTGAATGGTCGGTCACCCAGCGCGGTGCGGCCGTGACCCTGCAGGTCGACGCCGATGACGGTGCGGTTTTCGGCAAGTTTCGGCAGGATCGGCGCGAACATATCCGTGGTGCCAAGACCACCATGCAGCAGAAGCAGCGGCTCGCCCTTGCCATAGATTGCATAGTAGTAGTTCAGGCCGTTGATCGTCAGAAGGCCGGACTTTTCCGGCTTCGGCAGTGCATTCGTTTCAGTCGTCATGGCAGGTTTTGTCTCCTCTGCATTGATGATGCCCGGGCAGGCAAGCAGTGCTGCGGCCGAAGCAAAAATGGCGAAAAACAGGGTTTTGAACATATCGATCTCCTCTCCTGTCGATATCAAGGCGTTATGCGGATCAAAGCGTTTTGGCGAGTTCTTCGAGCTGGTCGGCGCACTGTCCCCAGCCCTCGTGGAACCCCATCTTCTCATGCTGTTCGCGGTCGGCGACGCTCCAGTGCCTGACCCGAGCGATGTAGCGGGTCTTGCCGTTGCCCTCGTCCTCGAAGGTCAGCGCGACGGTCATGAACGGCTTTTCCGAAGGCTGCCAAGCCTCAGTGTAGGCGTCGGTGAGGACGATCTTCCTGCCGGCAACGACTTCGAGGAAGACACCTGGGTTGGGGAACTCGTTGCCGTCCGGGCTGGCCATGACGACAAGGCTCGAGCCACCGGCGCGCACATCCATCTCCGCGCGCGGCGTCGTCCACGGTTTTGGAGAGAACCAGCGCGTGATCAGTTTCGGATCGGTCCAGCAGCGATAGACGTTCTCGCGCGGCGCATCGATGATGCGGGCGAGAACCAGTTCGCGGTCGTTGGTGGGGGCGATGTCGAGCTTGGTGGTCATGATGGCGTCCTGCGTTTGATCTGGCTTCCGTCCCAAGGACGAGCCGATGAACCGCAAGCCGACATCGGCCAGCGAAAATTTTGCGACACCGTTTCGATTGACCCGAGGCGTCACTCACCTTCGTCATCCACGGGCGGAGCACGAACGCAGCTCCGTCGCGGAGACCCGAGGATGACAAAGTGATCGATGGGCCAAAGCCTTAGTGGCGCTTGGCTTGCACCAGATAGGCCTCGATCTCGGTCTCGCCGAGCCACTTTGCCGCTTCCAGCCGGTGCAGGCCTTCGACGAGGATGTGGCGCTTGCCGTCATGGCGGACCTGGATCGGCGTCTTCATGCCGTTTTCCAGAATGTCCTCGGCGAGATGGCGGACGGTCTCGGGATGCAGCGTTTTCTTGCGCGCCGTCGGCACGTAGATCTCGTCGACCTTGACCTTTTGCACTCTGAGCATGCCGACCCCCGTGGCGGAAACGCCGCCACCCCTGAAATAGTCCGTTTGATGGAGGTGGCCAAGGGTGCGGCTAACGAATACGAAGTCCGAAGGCCATTCTCGGTTCGAAGATGCCAGGGACAGCAGATCGTTTGCCTGTCGTCGCGCGTTTCGATATTGCGTCTGCGCGATCGTCGAAGGCCACGGAGCAAATCCCCATGAGCAAATCTCTCGTCACCTTTGTCGGCGTCGCTCATCCCTGGATGTGCGACGTGATGGGGCACGTGAATGTGCGTCACTACGCGGCGATGTTCGATGATGCCAGCTTCCAGCTTCTCGGCCATATTGCCGGACAGGACGACAACCAGGCGTCGCAGATCGGATGGGCCGACGTGCGCACCGAAATCGACTATCGGCATGAAACGAAAGCCGGTGCACTCATCACCATCCGCTCGCATGTCGTGAAGATCGGCCGCACCTCCATCACCTTCGAACAGGTGATGTTGGGCTCGCTCGACGGCATTGTCCGCGCATCGAGCCGGACGACAAGCGTGCGCTTCGACCTTGCCGCGCGCGCCTCGGTCGCTCTGGACGAGCCGATGCGCGACCGCTCTTCGGCCTTCTTGATCGAATAAGCCTGTCTCCGCCCGTCAGCCTATGTAGATGCGGTCATCGAGGGGCGTGTCGGCAATCAGCGTCTGCAGCCCTGACAGCAGCGCCTTCTCGGCGCGGTTCATCACCTTGTCCGGATTGACCAGCAGGAAGATGTCGATGGCCGGCGGCGCGTCATAGGGCGGCAGCCGCCACAGCATTCCATCCGCCACATCCCGCCGCGCGACGTGCAGCGGCAGCGGCCCAATGCCCAACCCGGCGACGATCATGCGCCGCACCTCTTCCAGGCTCGAGGACACGCCGACGACATCGGCATTGAGCCGGGCCTCGCTGCGCAACAGCGCGACCGGCCGCAACGCATCCGAGATATGGTCGGTCTGGAACGATACCGAGGGCTCGCCTCGGAGATCGGTCAGCGTCAGCCCGGTTTGCCCGTAAAGCCTGTGCTGCGGCCCACAGAAGAAGCCGAAGAACTCGCGGTAGACCATCGCATATTCCAGCGCCGGATCGCGCTGGCTGACCAGGCAGATGCCGAAGGAAGCACGCCGCTCCCTCACCTGCTTGGCGACTTCGGTGCTTGCTGCGACTGAAATGGTGATGCTGGCGTGCGGGTAGTTGCTGTGGAACTCGGACAGCGCCTGATCAAAGAGCGGCGAGACGACATGGCTTGCCGTCGCGATCATCACATGGCCGGGAACATCGTCGCTGATGCCGCGCATCAGCAGCGGCAACTGCGATATGGTGCCGAACACCTCGACGCTCTGCTCGTAGAGAAGCCGCCCGACCTCGGTCAGTTCGAAGCGCGTCGCGTCGCGCTCGACCAGACGCCGGCCCACCCGGTCCTCCAGTCGCCGCAGAGCATTGCTGACGCTGGGTTGCTTGAGGTTCAGTCGCTCCGCAGCTCGCGTGATGCCCTTCACCTCCGCGATGACGACGAATGTCCTCAGAAGGTTCCAGTCGAGATCCCAGACCAGCCGTTCGGGGCGTGGAAGTACCATTCCTGATATCTATGCTCTCTATTCGCATTATCTATTTGCGCAATGATACCGCAAAGGCAATCATTGATGACAGGAAAGCGTCTGCACGCCTCCCAAGAACAAACCTTGCGCGCCATCCAGAGGAGATGAAATCAGATGAACAGAGTATTTTCCGGCATCGCCGTTGCGGCCCTGCTGCTTGCGTCGACCTTCACTGCCGTTTCGGCCAGGGCCGACGACCTCGAAAAGATCAAGGCGGCGGGCGAGCTGAAGATTTCCATGAGCGGTCAGTATCCGCCCTTCAACTTCGTCAACGACCAGAATGAAGTCGTCGGTTTCGACGCCGATATCGGCAAGGCCATCGCCGAGCGCATCGGTGTCAAGGGCACCATCATCACCACGGCCTGGGACGGCATCATTGCCGGCCTGCTCGCCAACAAATACGACACCGTCGTTGGCTCGATGACGATCACGCCTGAGCGTGAAAAGGTGGTCGATTTCGTCGGGCCTTACTACCACGCCGGCCGCGCCGTTTTCGTCAGCGAGCAGTCGAAAGTGCAGAGCCTCGACGACCTCAAGGGCAAGACCATTGGCGTGACGCTGGGCGAGACGCATGAGAAATGGGCGCGCGAAAAGGGTGGCTGGGATATCCGTACCTACAAGGGCCTGCCGGAAATGCTGCTGGAGCTGAGGGCCGGCCGCGTCGACGCGATAGTCGTCGACAACATTCCGGTCATGGTTGCCGTCAAGGAGACGGGCGAGAAGGTCCGCAAGCTCAACACGCCCGATATCGAAGGCGGCGCTGTTGCCATCGGCATCGCCATCCGCAAGGACAATCCGGAGCTCAAGGCTGCGATGCAGAAGGCGCTGGACGACATGCTGGCGGACGGCAGCTACGAAAAGATCTCGATGAAGTGGGTCGGCAGCGACATCCGCTGATCTCTCCTGGCTTCAGGCGAGCAAAGCCGCCTGAAGCCGAGCGTTACTCCTGCTGGACCCTTTCATGGATTTCTCCTTGATGCAGCGCGTCTTCCCGTTCTTCGTGGAGGCCGCCTTGGTGACGATCGAGATCACGGTGTTGGCCCTGATCCTGGGCCTCGCGGCTGCTTCATTGGCCGCGGCCGCCAAGATGTCGAAATCGGCAATCCTGCGGACCATCGGCACGCTCTATGTCAGCCTGTTTCGCGGCACGCCGTGCCTGATCCAGCTCTTCGTGCTCTATTTCGGCGGCCCGCAGATCGGCATCAATCTGGAGCCGTTCGCCGCCGGCGTTATCGGCCTCGGTCTCAACATCGGCGCCTATATGGCGGAATCGATCCGTGGTGCGCTGGTCGCGGTCGACAGGGGCCAGACGGAGGCCGCCCGCACAACAGGCTTCAGCCGTTTCCAGACCTTGCGCAAGGTCGTGCTGCCGCAGGCCGCACGGCTGATGATCCGGCCGCTCGGGGTCAATACGGTTGCTTTGTTGAAGGGATCAGCACTTGTGTCGACCATTTCAGTCGTCGAACTGACCTACACCGCCCAGCGCTTCATCGGCTCCACCTACAAGCCGTTCGAGATATTCGGCGTTGCAGCCCTGCTCTACATGATCATGGTCTACGCGGTTGCGCGGATCGTCGACCTGCTCGACAAACGCTTCGCCATCGTCTGACCGGAGAGCACGATGCAAGGTTTGGATTTCACCGTCGTCGCGCCCTACTGGGACCTTCTGTTGATTGGTGCCTGGTGGACGGCGGTGCTGACGGTCTCGGCGGGCGCACTCAGCTTCGTCGGCGGCATCCTGTTCGCGGTCATCGTGCTCTACGCCCCTAAGATCGTTGCCTATCCCGTGCGCGCGCTCATGTGGGTGTTCATGGGCACGCCGCTGCTGTTGCAGCTGTTCCTGATCTATTTCGGCCTGGTGCAGATCGGCATCGACATTCCTGCCCTTGCCGCCGGCATTGTTGGGCTCGGCCTGCACTTTGCCGTCTACAATGCCGACATCATCCGCGCCGGCATCGTGGCCGTCGATGTCGGCCAGACGGAGGGTGCGCGCAGCATCGGCTTCGGCAAGTGGCAGACGCTGCGCCATGTCGTGATACCGCAAGCCATCCGCAACACGGCACCACCGATCGGCGGTAATCTGATCGCGCTGTTGAAGGAATCCTCGATCGTCTCGGTCATCGGCATCGCCGAGTTGGTCCATTCGGCCCAGCTGGCGATCAGCGAAACGTTCCGCCCGTTCGAGTTCTACATCACCGCAGCGGCGCTTTATTACATTCTCAATCTTGTGCTCGAGGCGGCTTTGCGTCGGTTTGAAAGACATGTGGAGGTTTCCCGATGAGCACGCAGCGGCCAATGGTCGAGGTTCGCGGCGCGCGCAAATCGTTTGGCGCCGTCGAGGTTCTCAAAGGCATAGGCCTGTCGGTCGATCGCGGGCAGATCGTCGCCATCATCGGCCCGAGTGGCTCCGGCAAGAGCACGCTGCTGCGCTCCATCAACCATTTGGAATCCCTGGACTCCGGTGAAGTCTGGCTCGACGGCGTGCAGGTCAACCAGAAGCTGCACGGCCATGCCTTCGAGCGGCACATCAACAAGGTGCGCCAGCAGATGGGCATGGTGTTTCAGCACTTCAATCTGTTCCCGCATCTGACCGTGATCGAGAACATTTCCATGGGACCGATCATCCTAAAAGGCATGACCAAAAGTGACGCGCATGCGCTGGCGCATAGCCTCTTGTCCAAGGTCGGGCTCGCCGACAAGATCGACGCCTACCCCTCGCGGCTTTCGGGCGGCCAGAAGCAGCGTGTGGCCATTGCCCGTGCACTGGCGATGCAGCCCAAGGTGATGCTGTTCGACGAAGCCACCTCGGCGCTCGATCCGGAACTGGTCGACGAGGTCAACGCGGTGATGAAACAGCTTGCCGCCGAACACATGACCATGCTCATCGTAACGCATGAGATGCGCTTTGCCGGCGAAGTGGCCGACAGGGTGCTGTTCATGGATGACGGCGTGATCGTCGAGGAAGGCCCGCCCGGCGACATGTTCCGCGCGCCGCAGAAGGACCGCACGCGCAGCTTCCTCAAGAAATATCTTTCCGCCTGAGTATGACCATGACCAGCCCAAACACGGAATTCCCCGATTTCGGACTGACGCCGGAGCAGCGCCGCCACGCGGTGCGCGGCCACTATTACGAGTGGCCAGGCATGGATGGCGAGCGCGGCGAGATCTGGTGCTACAGCGACCGGTTTTCCTATCGCGCCGGCGAAACGGTGGCTTTGCATGTCAGTTCGACAGCTGCGACGTTCGGCATCACAATCACCCGAGATGGCGGCAGCGAAAACAAAGTATTCGAGAAATCGGGCATCGCGGCACGCTGGCAGGACACACCCGACCAGTGTTCGGCTGAAGGCTGCGGTTGGGACCCATCCTTCGAATTTCGCGTCGGAGCGGGCTGGCCGTCCGGCGCCTATCGGGTCACGCTGACCGCCGACGGGCTCGACGGCAAGCCGATCCAATGCCACCATATTTTCATCGTCTGCCCGCAGCCGGGCCGCAAACCTGGCCGCGTGCTCCAGGTGGCGGCGACAGGCACATGGCTGGCCTACAACACCTGGGGCGGCTCCAACCACTATCAGGGCATCACCGGGCCGGATCGCAACCAGTATTCGCCCATCGTCTCGACGCAGCGCCCCTGGTGCCGTGGCTTCGTCGTGCTGCCCAAGGATGCGCCGCGTGTGCCGCTGGAGGTCGCTGTGCCGCCGAAGACCGTGCCGCGCTATCCGCACATGGAGTGGGCGCTCGCCACCGGCCATTCGAAGAAATACGCTTCGTCCGGCTGGGCCAGCTACGACAGCCATTTTTTCCGCTTCGCCGAGCGGGCCGGCTATCAAGTCGATCTCGCCAGCCAGCATGATCTGCATTTTTCGCCGGAAATTCTCGACGGCTATGACTGCGCCGTGTTCGTCGGCCATGACGAATACTGGACCTGGGAAATGCGCGATGCCGTCGACGCCTATGTGACCCGCGGCGGCCATGCGGCGCGCTTTGCCGGCAATTTCATGTGGCAGACGCGGTTCGAAGACGAGGGCCGCCGGCAGGTCTGCTACAAATATCGCTCGCGTGCCGAAGATCCGGCCTATCTCCCAGACGGCGACGTCACCCGTGCCACCAATTCCTGGGAGGCGCCGGAAATCGGCCGGCCGGGTTCGGCGACCTTCGGGCTCAACGCGACGCGCGGTGTCTATGCCGGCTGGGGCGGCTGTGCACCGCGCGGCGTGCGTGGTTTCCCGGTCTACCGGCCCGAGCATTGGGCCTTCGCCGGCACCGGCATCTACTATGGCGACCTGCTGGGCGCCGACAGCCATGTCTATGGCTATGAGGTCGACGGGCTCGACTTCGAGATACGCGGCGGCCTGCCCTACCCGACTGCGACCAGCGGCGCGCCAGATGGCCTGCAGGTTCTCGCCGTCGGCATGGCATCCCAGGTCGAGGAAAGCGCCGATATCCCGATCGAGGACCAGTTCCTCACCGACGAAGACGGCCGCTTCACCGCCGAAACGTTGTTTGGCGAGGCGAGCGACGCCAATCTGGAAAAGGTCAAACGCGGCAACGGCATGATCGTCAATTTCCCGCGCGGCAAGGGCGAGGTGTTCCATGCCGGAAGCTGCGAATGGGTCGCCGGCCTGCTAAGACAGGACCCGATGGTCGAACGCGTCACGAAAAATGTCCTCGATCGTTACCTCGGAAAGCCCTGACATGTCGAAAGTCCAATCCGCCGTTCAAGAAACCGAAGCCCGGCGAGACTCGCATCTGTTCTATCTGTCCAGCCTGCGCCGGCCGCTGATCGACCGCGCCGAAGGCATCTACATGTGGACGCAGGACGGCCGCCGCTTCATCGATGGCTCGAGCGGCCCGATGGTGGCCAATATCGGCCATTCCAATCGCAATGTGCTCGACGCCATGAAGCGGCAGATGGACCGCGCCACCTTCGCCTATCGGCTGCATTTCGAGAACGAGCCGGCGGAGGAGTTGGCGCGGGAGTTGGCCGGCAAGCTGCCGGAGGGCATGGACCGCATCTTCTTCGTCTCCGGTGGCTCGGAGGCGACGGAATCCTGCATCAAGCTGGCGCGGCAATGGGCGGTCGCCACCGGCCAGGCCAGCCGCTGGAAGGTGATCACGCGTTTCCCCTCCTATCATGGTGGCACGTTGGGTTCGCTCTCGATCACCGGCGACGATGCGCTGGCCGAAACGTTCGAGCCGATGATGCGGGTGATGCCAACCGTGCCGGCGCCGAATGCCTGGCGCGACCGCGACAATCTCTCGATTGAGCAGCGCGGCATCCGCTATGCCGACATGCTGGAGGAGAAGATTCTTGCGGAAGGTCCAGACAGCGTGGTTGCCTTCATCATGGAGCCGATCGGCGGTGCGGCGACCGCGGCGCTGGTGGCCCCGGACAGTTATTATCCACGCATCCGCGAGATCTGCGACCGCTACGGCATCCTGCTCATCCACGACGAAGTCATGAGCGGTGTCGGCCGCACCGGCAAATTCCTCGGCGGCGATCACTGGAACTGCAAGCCAGACATCGTCGCCTTGTCGAAGGGGCTGGGCTCCGGATATGCGCCGCTTGGCGCACTCGCCGCACCGATGCGGCTGGTGCAGCCGTTGCTCGCCTCCGGCGGCTTCCAGCACGGCCACACCTATGCCGGCAATCCGCTGGCCTGTGCCGCCGGCCTGGCTGTGCTCGGCGAAATGGACCGGCTCGACCTGATCGCCAATGCGGCAGCCATGGGCGATGTGCTGATGGACGGGCTTAAAGGCCTGGCGAAGCGGTTTCCGTTCCTTGCCGACGTGCGTGGCAAGGGCCTGCTCACCGGCGCCCAGATGGTCGCCGATCCCGAGACCCTAAAACCGATCGACCAGAACAAGAAAGCCACGCAGCGGCTGCTCGACCTCGCCTATGAACGCGGGCTGATCATCTATGGCCGCAGGGTCAAGGGCGGCGTCGACGGCGACAATTTCATGGTCGCGCCACCGATGATCGTCACGGCCGAGCAGGTCGGCGAGATCATCTCCATCATCGGTGACTCGCTGGAGTTTCTGGCCGCCGAGCTCGCCCTGCCGGTCGGAGGCCAGGGGTAAGAATGGCACCGCGAAAAGTCATCATCACCTGCGCCGTCACCGGCTCGGTGCACACGCCGTCCATGTCGCCCTATCTGCCGGTGACGCCGGACCAGATCGCCGCAGACGCGATCGCGGCGGCGGAAGCCGGCGCCTCGATCCTGCATCTGCACGCCCGCGACCCGAGGGATGGCCGCCCGACCGCCGATCCGGACGTCTACATGCAGTTCCTGCCGCGCATCAAGCAGGCGACCGATGCAGTGATCAACATCACCACCGGCGGCTCGTCGCTGATGACGCTGGACCAGCGGCTGGCAGCCCCTTTGCGGGCCGAACCCGAAATGTGCTCGCTCAACATGGGTTCGATGAATTTCGCGCTGTTCCCGATGCTCGACAAGCCGAGGGAATGGCAGCACGAATGGGAACCCAAGCTGCTGGAAGCCACCCGCGACACGATCTTCAAGAACACCTTCGCCGATATGGAAGCGGTGCTGGAAAGACTGGGAAAGGGCTGCGGCACGCGCTTCGAATTCGAATGCTATGATGTCGGCCATCTCTATTCGCTGGCGCATTCGCGATCGGGGGTTGGTGTCGGGACCGCTGTTCATCCAATTCGTCCTTGGCATATTGGGCGGCATCGGCGCCGACCCGGACAATCTCGTCCACATGAAGCGGATCGCCGACAAATTGTTCGGCGACAGCTACCAGTTCTCGGTGCTCGCCGCCGGCCGCCAGCAGATGCCGCTGATCTCAATTGCAGCAGCCATGGGCGGCAATGTCCGTGTCGGGCTGGAGGACAGTCTCTATGACGGCCGCCAGCTGGCGAAATCCAATGCCGATCAGGTGCGCCGTATCCGTGGCATTCTCGACGGGCTGTCGCTGGAGGTTGCAACGCCCACCGAAGCGCGCGACATGCTGGCGCTCAAGGGCGGCGACCGGGTGGCGTTTTGAGATGCTGATCTGAGATGAACCTGAAATGATTGCCTCGCCCAAAATCCGCCTCCGCCCCGGCCGAGTGGAAGACGTCGAAACCATCCACGCCGCAATCCTGAAACTCGGCACGCATATCGGTGCGCCGGAGGAGATCATTTCGACAGCAGATGATTTGCGCACCTACGGCTTTGGTGAAAAGCCCGCTTTCTCCACCCTGATCGCCGAAGTGGGCGGCGAGTTTGCCGGCCTTTGCCTGCATTTCCCGATCTTTTCGACATGGATGGGGCGGCCTGGCGTCTATGTGCAGGACCTCTATGTCGAGGATCGTTTTCGCGGCCGCAAGATCGGCGAGCGGCTGCTGCGGCGTGTTGCGGCGCAGTGCCGGAAGGAAGGCGGCGTCTATCTCCGGCTGTCCGTCGACACCGACAATGAAGGGGCCAAGGCCTTCTACGAGAGGCTGGGCATCGCCTGGTCGAGCTACGAACAGACCCAAAAAATCATCGGCGAGGCCTTCTTTGCTTTCGCCGACGCGCCGGAAAACGGGGATCAGGAATGAAAGCCTTCTATGCCGAGGAACAGAAGCGCCACGACCCCAGGGCCTTTCTTTCGAGCGGCGCGGCACAGCCCAATCCGGAAAAGCCGGAGCGCATCGAGAGATTGTTAGTCGGCGCACTATCTGCGGGTTGCACGATCGAGCGACCTCGGGATCATGGGCTCGGCCCGGCCGCGGCGGTGCACACGCCGGAATATCTGGATTTCCTCGAGCATATCTACGCGCGCTGGCAGCGCATCGAGGGCGCTTCGGCCGAAGTGATCCCCAACATCCATCCGATCGCGCGCAACGGCTCCTATCCGGCCTCGGCGGTCGGCCAGGCCGGCTACCACATGGCCGATACTGCTTGCCCGATCTCGGGCGAGACTTGGCAAAGCGCGCTGTGGAGCGCCTGGAGCGCGGTCGACGCGGCCGAGGCGGTGATGTCAGGCGCGCCGGCCGCCTATGCGCTATGCCGCCCTCCCGGCCACCATGCCTTTGCCGATGTTGCCGGCGGCTTCTGTTTCATCAACAATTCGGCCGTCGCGGCGCAGGTTCTGCGCAAACGGGCCGCACGGGTGGCGATCCTCGATGTCGACCTGCATCACGGCAACGGCACGCAAGGCATCTTCTATGCACGGCCGGATGTGCTGACCGTCTCACTGCACGCCGATCCGGTGCGCTTCTATCCGTTCTTCTGGGGCCATGCCGACGAGCGCGGCGAAGGGCCCGGCCTCGGCTACAATTTCAACCTGCCGCTGCCGCGCAAATCCGCCGACGCGGCGTTTCTCGAAGCGCTCGAGGTGGCCTTCCAGCGTATCCGTGCCTTTTCGCCCGACGCGCTCGTTGTGGCGCTCGGCCTCGACGCGTTCGAGGGCGATCCGTTCGGCGGACTTTCGGTGACGACGCCTGGCTTCTCGCGCATCGGCGAGGCCATCGCAAAGCTCGACCTGCCGACGGTCATCGTCCAGGAGGGCGGCTACCTCTGCGACAAACTCGGCGACAATCTCACCGCGTTCCTCACCGGCTTCGGCGGCAAGATGCGGTGAGTGCTCAAGCCAGCGTTAGGAGCGCTGCTGCCTGAGCATGGCGATGACCCGATGCACACTTTCCAGCGTTTCGTCGATTTCGGCTGCCGTGTTGTAGTGAGCAATGCCGATGCGCACGACGCCATGCTCGGCTGGAATGCCGAGCTGGTGGACGATCTCCCAGGCGTAGTTGTGACCGGACCACAGGAAGATGTTTTCGGCGTTCATCTGCCGCACGATTGTCTCCGGCACGATGCGCTCGACCGTGAAGGAAACCGTCGGCACGCGATCGCCGAGCCGCTTCGGGTCGGTGATGCCGTGGACGGTCAAGCCCTCGATATCGGACAGGCCGTCGATCAGTTGTTGCGCCAGCGGGTTTTCGTACGCGATCGAAGCCGCGAACGCCTTGGCGATCTTCTGCCTTCTTGAACCGCCCTCGCCCGCCGCCGCGCCAAGGTCGGCAAAGTAGTCGACTGCGGCGGTGAGGCCGGCCATCAGCTCGATCTGCGGCGTGCCGAGTTCGAACCGCTCCGGCAGGCCATTCGACGAACAGCGGCATTTATAGGGCTGCAAGTCATCGATGACGTCGCGCCGGCCCCACAATATGCCCATATGCGGTCCGAAGAATTTGTAGGCCGAGCAGATCAGGAAATCGCAGCCGAGCTCCTGCACGTCGATCAGCCCGTGCGGCGCGAATTGGACAGCATCGACATAGACCAGCGCACCGGCATTCCTGGCTATCGCAGTCAGCGCCTTCACCCGGTTGATCGAACCGGTCAAATTGCTGGCGTAGTTCAACGCGACCAGCCGTGTCTTCTCCGAAAGCAAGCCAGCCAGCGTCGCCTCCTCGACCTGCCAGCTGGTTTCGTCGAACGGCAGCCAGCACACGACGAGGCCGTGATCCTCGGCCAGTTGCAGCCAGGGCGAGACGTTGCCCTCATGGTCCATGCGGGTGAGGATGATCTCGTCGCCGGGCTGCATCGTGCGGCCGAGCGTGCGCGAGATGTGGTAGGTCAGCGTCGTCATGTTGGCGCCGATGACGATTTCCTCAGGGCTTGCGGCGCCGAGGAAATCGGCCATGGCCTCATGTGCCTCATCGACGACGGCCTGCGCGGCAATCGTCGTTTCGAAGTAGCCGCCAAGGTTCGCATTGGTGGTCAAGAGACAGCGCGATACCGCATCCGCCACTGCCTGTGGCACCTGCGTGCCGGCAGGGTTGTCGAGATAGATGCGGCGGCGGCCCTTGTCGGTCAGAGAGAGAGCGGGAAATTTCCCCCGGATAGCCTCGATCGGAAAATTCATTGCCGCCCTTCTCCCATTGTAATCGTTGGATATTCGGCCAGAAATCCCCGTTCAAGGACAGGGATTGCCGACCCGCTGGTGGATCGCATCCACCGCCTTCTGCATTTCGTCGGTCCAGACGACGTCGACGGAAGACAGCGCCATATCGAGCTGCGCAACGGTCGTCGCGCCGACGATGTTCGAGGTCACGAACGGCCGGCTCGAGACAAAGGCGTTGGCAAACAGTGCCGGCTCCAGGCCAAAGGAGCGCGCCAGCTCATTGTATTCGAGTTGTGCCTCGGCGGCACCTGGCGTCTCGTAGCGCTGGCCGCGATTGAACAGCTGCGTGCGCGAGCCCTGAGGCCGCGCGCCGCGGTCGTACTTGCCGGTGAGATAGCCCTG
>NZ_RZRW01000005.1:0-28642 GCF_003998745.1 Mesorhizobium sp. M7A.F.Ca.US.014.04.1.1
GTGTAGAAGCCATGCAAGACGCCTCATTCGAGGTCACCTGTCGTATCTAGCTGCTTGAGGGGCGGGGCATTGTGATACAGGGAGGGCTGTGGGGTCCCTCCTTCTCGGCCTCGACGATGTGGGAGGAGCCTGTGCGGCGAAACGGGCTAGACGCCCCCAGGCCCAGAACTTGGGCGAAACCAACTCCCACCAAAGCACAGCCGCTTTAGTAGCCGAACAATGAAGCCTCGCTCGACGAGCCGCCGCCTCTACTGTCAGCGGCATCACGCGGTTGAAGCGAACAGCGCAGCGGCTACTGTTTCCCGCACAACTCGGACGGCAATTGGGACAAGTCCGCACATGTCGTCACGTAAGCTGAACGCCGCAGGTACAGCCAAATTGGGGGCGGGGCGTTTCTGCCGTTTTGATAGAATTCTATCAAACTGACAATTTTCCTTGCACGAATGCAAGGAGAGCTCGATTGACTCCCCTCCTTTCTTGTCAAGGATGGGTTTGCAGGCTGCGGTGCGGCAGAAGCCGGACAGAACGGCGACCGGTCGAGTAAAGGCCTGCGCAAACAAGCGCGCATATTGCGGGCGCCCGCACGGAGGAGAAGACGCTCGTCCTGGTGAAAGACAACGATGCTCAGGCGCCATTGCCATTTGCCGAGGGGGTCCGCGCGCCGGAAATTTCGAAGCAACAAAGGTGAGATCGAGAATGATGATGGCGAAATACAACACAGCTCACCGTCCAGTGCAGTTCTACCGGCGGGGGGCGGAGTGGGATGGGCTGCCAAATGGAACGTAAAAAGATCAGCAAGGAGATGCTTGGCGATAGTCAGGCGCTGCGCAAGCTGCGTGAGCACCTTGTCAAGGTGGCCAAGGCGAAGACTACGGTCCTGTTGCGAGGTGAATCCGGAACCGGCAAGGAGCTGGTTGCCAAAGCCATTCACGAGCTCTCGCCTCGCGCCAAGCAGCCCTTCATCAAGGTCAATTGCGCGGCGCTCACCGAGACGCTTCTGGAATCTGACTTGTTCGGTCATGAGAAGGGTGCCTTCACCGACGCGAGCAGTTTGCGCAAGGGGCGCTTTGAGGCTGCCGACAAAGGCACATTGTTTCTGGACGAGATTGGCGAAATATCAGGTTCGTTCCAGGCTAAGCTGCTGCGTGTCCTGCAGGGGCAGGAGTTTGAGCGCGTCGGCAGCAACCACACCATTAAAGTTGATGTTCGCGTGATTGCCGCAACGAACAGGGACTTGGAAACGGCAGTTCAACGCAAGGAGTTCCGGCAAGACCTCTATTATCGCATCAACGTCGTCACTTTACGCGTGCCGGCATTGCGCGAAAGGCGAGGTGATATTCCGCTCTTGGCCGCTCAGTTTCTCAAGAATTTCAATACTGAGAATGATCACACGCTGACCTTCGCTCCCGAAGCGATTGAGGTGCTAATGAACTGCGAATTTCCAGGTAACATCCGAGAGCTCGAAAACTGCGTTCAACGGACGGCAGTTCTGGCGACGGGTCCATCAATCCTCAGAACTGACTTTGCCTGTTACGCGGATCAGTGCTTGGCCGCGGCGCTGTGGAAGAACGGACAGCCGACGTCAGAGAAGTCGACTACGATCGAGCCTTCCGCCGCCTGTGCCGCCCCGCCCGTCGGCGACGGGCAAGCGCCGATAGGCCCTGCCACGACTCGTGGTAGGGTGCCCGATGCCGATACGGTCATTGCTGCCATGGAAAAGTGTGGCTGGGTGCAGGCAAAGGCGGCGCGCCTGCTCGGTTTGACCCCGCGCCAGATCGGCTACGTGCTGAGAAAACGCGGTATCGAGATCAAGCGTCTCTGAAACAACCCGCCGAGCAAGAGCTGGAGCAGGTCAAGCATTGGTGCTCTGGCGCCGAGCCCATCGGCCAGGCTTACGAAGTGGGTGTGAACAGCGCTGCCAAGATTCCGGCCGTGTGCTTTCTACCACCAGTCGTACTGGGGCTCTGCGACTGACAAACTAAAAAGGAGTAATCCTCTGGCGGGACCTGGTCGATACATTAGCTGATGGCTTACCGCTCGATATCACGCAATCTGAGATGGGCATGAAAGTGAGTTCGACCGCTGGACAGTTGCCGACTTCGTCAGGTATTGGCCCCTGCGACCGGTTGATCTCCGATATCCAAATTCTTGGAAGTTGGTCGAGACGAAACTGTCGCCCCGGCTCGTGACCGACCGCGCGCCCGGCAAGATCGAGTTACAAAGTTGCCGAGGCAGTTTGATGTGCGTTCCTGCATCACTGTACGGGACACGACCTGACGGGAGACTATGATGCGTAGCCAAAAAGAAAAGATGCTCGCAGGCGAGTTTTACAATGCGGCGGATCCGGAGATCCAAGCTGACCTGTTGGCAACCGGGGCTTGGCTCAAGCGGTACAATGATACGCTGGGGCAGACCACGGGGCATTGGCATGAGCTTTTGTCCGAGCGGCTGGGAGAGGTTGGGCGCGGAACGGTCATCCGTCCGCCCTTTTTTTGCGACTACGGATTCAATATCCGCATTGGAGCCAATGCCTACATCAACTTCAACTGCGTTATTCTTGACGTGGTAGAGGTCAAAATCGGGCAAGGAACGGCAATTGGGCCTGCTGTGCAGATTTATACCGCCGATCATCCACATGATGCCGAGCAGCGGCAGGCCGGCCTGCAGGTCGGGCGTCCTGTTCACATTGGCAGCCGTGTCTGGATCGGCGGTGGAGCAATCATTCTGCCTGGCGTCACGATTGGTGATAATGCAGTGGTAGGCGCTGGCTGCGTGGTCACACGAGATGTTCCCGCCGGGGCAAAGGTAGTGGGAATTCCTGCTCGCGTGGCCGACCCACATAAACAGGCATAATCAACCTCGTTGACCCTGGAGGTGCATGCGAACTGTCGAAACTGTGCCGAATTTTTGTCGAAGCCATTGAGCGCTGCATATGTTGTCGCGACTCGGGCGCTTCAGTTCTTTTGCCACGGGGGTCACAAGATCATGTGCGTAATGCCGCCGCAACGTGCTCACGTCCCGCAGCAGCGGACCCTTTCACATGGCCCAACGAATTCAGAGCCTACGTTGTGCTGCCACTAGCATTACTGCTCACGAATGTATTCCCAACTGAGTTTTCGCCCTTGGAGGCAAGCAGCGACTCACCAGCAATCGCCGGCCATTAATCCTGGCTAGCATCGACCCCGACGAGGCGAGCCGCGGCGTTGCGGATCGGCATGTCGATGACCGTGATTGCGCCTTCGGCAAGGAAACGACGTTCGTTTCTGGTCAGCGTAGCCGAATCGATCACCGCAAAATGTGGGCCAGTGGAGCGCTTCATCAGCTGTCTGGCATATGTGCGCAGCATCTGATCGTTGAAGCGGCAGCCCACGAAGAAAAAACCCCGGTTGACGCGCCGTTGCTTCACCGCGTCCGGGATCGGCGTCTGGATATCAATTTCGGTTAGGACTTCGACGTAATCGGAATCAGCCACGAGGAAGTTTGCCGCCGGCCTGACGCTGCCGTGCGGCGCATAGAGCACCGTCCTAGCCACTTGTTCGGCCTCGAGTTCTGTTCCTGACAAATCGTAAGTTCTCGTCCAGATGTTACCGATTCCGGTCGCGCGCGTCGTTCCTTGTATCTCGACAACGTCTGTTTGGCCGGCCTCTGCAAGGGCTGCTCGCATGGCGCCATCGTACCAGCTGTCGATGATGACAGACAGTTGAAGGGTTGCGAGCCAGGCGTGAAGAACGGTCGGCTCGGCGGGGGCTGCGAATATCTCCGCCATCCACGCTTGGAGAGTCCGACGATGTCGGCGCTGCTCGATAAACTGCGCGACCGACCACATATTGGTGCGAATCCTGGAAGGGGCAGGCGCCCGCTTGTTGAGGGCCGCGGCGACATCTTCAGGGGTGCAAGGTACAGGGGATTCCGGTGGGTTAAGCTGCAGAAGACCAGGACCGAGATAGGGGATCACTCGATCGGCCTTGAGAGCGCCGTTCAGCAGGTCAATCAGTTTTTTGGCAAAACTGCCCCGGACGACGACGAGATGGTCCCAGCTCAGCATCGTGTTCATACGCGTTTCCTCTCCGCCACTGAACCCACCGGCATCAGGCCCCGTCGGAAATCTTCATCGCCTCGACGGTGATCGGCAAACGCGTGTCGCGCGGAAGGTCGGGCAGCATGAGCCGCCAACCGTTCCTGAGCGTCACGGTCCCGCCCCATAAGTCAGCGTTCTCAATCTCGGTGATCGGCTCTTCGAGATCCTTCTTGGGGACATAAGCCGACAAGCCAGTAGCGGTCCTGCGAATCATTACTTTCATCCGGCTGTTCCCCCGTTGGAAATGCCTTCAGCTCCGCAGGGAACCTCGACTTTGTCGAGGCTAATGAGTTCGCGCGCTCGCATGCCGACGACCGTGCCACGATCGATCCATTCGACCGCATAGATGAAGAATTGCTGGAGAAAGGTTCCAATGTCGCGCACGTAGCCTTCGTCGCCCTTCCGCACGAGGTTTTCGCCGATCTCCTTGCCGGGATAGGTGCCGTCGTTTTTTATGTGGCGTATCGCACGGACCCGCTCACCCTGCATGAACCGTGGCGGTCTGCCGATTTCGACCTCCTGTTCGCGTCTGGACCACATGCTGTCCATTCCTTTCTCGAGGCTTTTGTTGTGGTCGCGGGTTGCAGGCGTCGTCGTGCGGCGAACCCGACCGTTTCGGTAGGAATCAAGCGGGAACGCAGGTTTTCGGTACCGGACAGACCGACACGCATTGCTGCGTATCGAAGGCCTCCTTGCATTCGGTGCACTTGTTTGGATCGATCACATAGGCGTCGCCCTTGAACTTGATCGCTTCCGAAGGACATTCGAACTCGCAGGCCCCGCATTGGGTACATTGGGATGCGATGATCTTTAAAGCCATTCTAACTCCTGGTTATCGGACGAGACGGCTCAGGCCGTCGCCGCTAGTGGTCTGATCCCAAACTCTGCCGCGTAAAGTGCGCTGACTGCGGTCTCGATGTAGTCATGGCCATAGGCGTCGGTTACGCGCAGTCCAACTCGCGAGAGTTGTTCCTTCGGGCGATTTCCGATCTTGGCGCATAGCACTATGTGTATGCCTTCGAGCGCTGCGATGACGCCCTCGAGGATGGCGTCTTCGCCCCCGCCTCCGAGGCAATACCGCTCGACCTTCCGATGCCCGACCAAGCTGATCCCTCTAGGCGAGACTTCATAAACCTGGAATTCCTTCGCGTGGCCGAAGTGTTCGTTGACCCGTCCACCTCCCTTAGTGGCCACCGCAACCAGAAGCGACTTTTCGGAGTCTGTTGCCTTGACCATACCGATGGCCTCGCTCCTCGCCGCCTCATGATCACGGCGCTCGTGTGCGACCACCTGCCGATAGGCCTGACGCTTGCCAGCATCGTAGGCGACATCGTCGGGAATACCGTCCAGCGTGAATTCCTGGCCACGATCTTCACCGAGCAGGCCGACAGCATCTGCCCGGCACTGCCGGCAGTGGCGCATCAACTTGGCGCCACCTTCAAGTCGATCCTGAAGAGCCATCATCTCCGTTGCCGTTGGGCCGCGCTGCCCGATGAGTCCGTAGTGGGTACCGTGCGCCGGGTCCGAAATCAGAGGCATCACGTTGTGCAGAAACGCGCCCCGCTCCCTGACCATTTTGTTCACCTCAAACAGGTGCTGGTCGTTCACTCCAGGAATCATCACCGAGTTGATTTTGGTGAGGATGCCGCGCGCGCTCAGCATCTCCAGGCCCAGCATCTGCCGCGCGTGCAAGATTCGAGCGGCTTCGATGCCGAAGTAGCGGCGATTTTCATAAAAGATCCATGGATAGATCTTCGCGCCGACTTCCGGGTCGACCATGTTGATGGTGATCGTCACGTGATCAACATTCATTTCGGCAAGCTCGGCGACATGGTCCGGCAGCACGAGCCCATTAGTGGAGACGCACAGCTTTATGTCGGGGATTTCCCTGATGACGCGGTCGAACGTTGCCTTCGTTTTCTCCCAATCGTAACAGGCATCCCCCGGCCCAGCGATGCCAAGAACCGAAAGCTGCGGAACTTTGTTGGCAACGGCGATGACCTTGCGTAGCGCTTGGTCGGGCGTCAACTTCTCAGACACAACACCAGGCCGGCTCTCGTTGGCGCAATCGTATTTGCGATTGCAATAGTTGCACTGGACATTGCAAGCCGGCGCGACCGCCACATGCATACGCGCGAAATAATGATGCGCTTCCTCCGAAAAGCAGGGGTGATCCTTGATCCTTTCCCAAATAGCCGGATCCTCTTCGCCCGGGCTGGTCGGCGACGAGCCGTAGGAAGACGATGCGCAGCCACCGGATTTCGCGGCTGCCAGAAGACCCTCGGATGTCGTGCTAGTCGGCCCCTCAATCGAAACTGTCGGTGAGGACATCAAACGGCTCCGTTGCTGGTAACGTCGCGGTTCAAGGTGCAAGAGCCATACCAACTGAAAAAAGCGGCTTCAGTTCACTATTCGGGTCGATATCGCATTGTGTCAGGCCGGCGCGACACAATTTTGTCCTGCTTGCGACAGTGCAAGTCCAAATCCGTTCAGAAGCACGAAGCACTCCTTGTCGCGCACAGGGCGCGCAAGACCACTGGCCTGACGATTGGCTCATCAGGCTCTTAGAAGTTCCTTCACCTCGATACTATGCCGGCGTATCGCCTAGCCGACTTGTCGCAGCTTGAGGCCGAGAATTCGAGCCGCATTAGCCTGAACCCAGCCGGCCTTCTCCATTGTGTCGATCAGCCGTCACGCTTCGTCCGCCGCGGTCCCAGCCCCCGTCCGGCCGTATCGTTAGAATCGCAAGTGGCCATCTCGTGTTCAGGCGGGCGCCGATGCGCCGAACCGGCATCGTGCTGGCCCGTGAGAGCTCGTCGATGACATTGCCACGTTCCGAAAGATTGGTTCCTTCCAGAGGAGAACGCCAAGCACGCAGTTCTCCGGCTCGCGGACGTTGCCGGGGAAATAGCATTGCGAGATCAGCTCAACTGCCGACGGCGCAAAGCCATGGTTCTCCATATTTCAAGGGTAAGCGCTGTGTCCTTCCAGGAGGACCCGCGATCTGTGGGCCTGCCGATTCTGAGGTGGATCGGAGATCGGCTTGTGTCTGAACTTGAACTTACGATTGACCCTGAGCGGCAGCCTCGGCGTTTTCGAGGGTGATCAACGGCGCTGTTGGTCGGCGGCATTGGTCGATGGACGACAAGGCACGGAGTCATCTCCGAGACCCTGGAGCCGACGCGGTGATCTCGGAGGTTGCCCGGCGCTACGGGCTGCGGCCGCGGCGGAACGCTCGCAAGCTTGCGACGTCGGCAGGACAGGCCACTCCCGCCTAGTGGTTTCGGTGGCGCCACCGGAACGACCCGTTGGGCCTACATCCTTGCACCAGAGCTCAAGGCCACGGCCTGAGAATCGGCCGCCGCTCCCCCTACTTGGTTCCTCAGCCGACAGCGCTAAGAAGGAGAGCAACTTCCGTCGGCGCGAGGATCATTGCGTCGTGGCCAGTGGCGAGTTCCTGCCACGCCCAGCCATCCTGCTTCGCGACCCATTCTCGCGCTCCCGCCATCGGCGGGTGGAGTGGATTAGTGCAGACGACATAGGTTCGGGGTCTGCCGTTGCCGAGCGGGTGCTCGAGCTTAAGTCCGCTTTCGTAGGTGCCTGCCGGATGCGGTGTTATCCGGCGCCGCACCCAGTCCGTGAGCGAGTGTCCCTCGGGAGTGCCGAATGCTGTTGGCGGCGGAGTCGGCATGAAGATACCCCGTCCTTCCTCCGCAACCAATTTTCGACGGGCGGCGACGATGTCGGGGGGCATGGTGCTGAATACACTTTGACCGCTCTCGACGATGGCGCCGTCGAGATAAACGAGATGGCTGATATGGTCGGGTATCCGGTCGGCGGCGCCGGTGATGCTGATGCCGCCTAGACTGTGACCGACAAGGATCACATCGCTCAGCTCTTCCGTTACAATGTGGTTGACGATGTCGGTCACGAATGTGTCGGGCGTGATGTCCTTGCACAGCAAACGTGCGCGTTCGCCGACACCTGTCTGGGTAGGCGTGGTCACGTGGCATCCCATCTTGCGAAGATTGGCGGCGACGTCCCGCCAACACCATCCGCCATGCCAGGCACCATGCACTAGCACATACGTCTTTATCATGGATTGTGCCGTTCCATTTGCTCACCGGCCGTTGTGGCTGCCATCCGGCACGATGGCCGGACATTGTCCAAAGGGGCTCGACCACGTTACCGGTGGTAAGTCCGGCACAGGCGCCCCGTGGCCTGAGGATACCCCTACCAAGTCGAGGAAACTTGAATTGCGAAACCCAATATTCACTAGCTCTTTGCAAGTGGATGGAGAGGCTCATGGTGTGCCGCAGTTGCTCGCTGCCGGCATGCTCTTGGCACCGGCTGATCATCCGAACTTGAACAGGACACCAAAGCCGCCGCGCGGATAGTTCCACTCGATGTCGCCGCCTTTCTCGCACAATATCCGGCAGGTGCCGCATTCCATGCAGCCGTCGGCGGTGATCTCGACTTGACCCTTGTCATTCAACTCATAGCATTTCGCCGGACAGACGTAGGTCAACGCAAGCAAGTTCGCGCTTGGCTTGTCGTGCGGTCGCACTATGATATGGGGGCGGCCGGAATCGACCAGATAGCGGTTCTGGTAAAGTTTGTCCTCGACACGAACCTTCGTCACTGCGATCGTCATCTTGTACCCTCTTCAGCGCCATGCCAATGCCAGGCGGACCGCGTCGCTGACCAACCCCCAGCGCGAGCGCGCGTTGATGAAGGCGGCCGTGGTGTTCTTTTCCTTCTCGATCTTCGGCGTGCCGTCGACACGCATGAAGGTCTGAGCGGCATGCGACATCAACCGCGGATAGCTGTCAAAAAAGTTGCTGGAATTGGTGTGGAGTAAGGCTGGCATGTCCTTGTATTTCTTAAGATCCTTGATCACAAAGGAGTCATCCAGCATCGTCTTGTAGAGCGCAAGGTTCGCTTTGGTCATAGGACCGTTGCGGCTTTTGACTTTGATGATCGCCTCAGCCGCGACACGACCCGAGGTCATGGCAAGGTTCGAACCCTCACGGTGAATGGCATTGTTCAGTTGCGCTGCGTCGCCGACGATGACCCAACCGTCGCCGAATAGCTGCGGAATGGCCCTGTAACCACCTTCGGGGATAAGATGGGCGGCATATTCTTTCACCTCCGAGCCAGCGATCAGCGGCCGGATCGAAGGATGGTTTTTCATCGCATCCAGGAGGGCGGACGGGCTCTCCATCGTCGCGGCGAAATCCGAGACCAGGCAGCCGATGCCGAGTGAAATCGACTCCTTATTGGTGTAAAGGAAGCCGAGCCCGGCCATGCTGCGAGAGATCGTGCCCACGGCCTCGATTACGCAGCCTTCATCGCCCTTCACCCCGAACCGCTGGCCAATGACCTCTTCGGGCAAGAAATGCATTTCCTTGACGGCAATCGCCACGGTCTCCGGCTTCGGCATCTCGCGCAGGCCTGCGCGAGTGCCAAGCAATCCCGACACCCCTTCTGCGAGAACGACCACATTCGCGAAGACCACTCCGCCAGCCCGGTCTGTGCGGACGCCGATCACCTTGCCATTGCCATCACGGACGAGTTCCGTCGCGGTCGTCTCACACAGGACCGTCGCGCCAGCCTCGCGCACCTTGCGGGAAAACCATTTGTCGAACTGGGCGCGGATGATCGTGTAGCGGTTGGGTTTCGCCTCATTGAAGTCGTCCGACCGGTAATGAATTCCGGTGTGAGACGTGTCGTCCATCACCCAAAGTCGCTGTTCGACCAGGTGCCGCTCGAGGGGCGCATCATCCCGGAAGTCCGGGATGATCTTCTCCAGCATGTTCGCGTACATTATGGCACCCTGGACGTTCTTAGAGCCCGGATATTCCCCGCGCTCCAACTGCAGGACCTTCAGCCCCTGGCTTGCCAAAGTGTAAGCAGCTGCGTTTCCAGACATGCCGGCTCCGACCACAATGGCATCGAATTGTTCAATCATGTCCTCTCCCTCAACTCGCAAGCTTGTCTCGACTGTGCGGCGACAGCCGCCGGGTGAAGGCTTCCGTCAGTGCGGGCAGGAAGCGGATTGCATCCGTGACGATCCCGAGGTGGGCGAACTCGAAAATCGGCGCGTTCGGATCGGTGTTGATCGCGACGATGAGATCGGCCCCCTCGACCCCAACTCGGTGCTGGATGGCGCCGGAAATTCCGGCCGCGATGTAAAGCTTCGGTCGAATGGTCTTGCCAGTTTGTCCAATCTGTCGATCAGCCGGCATCCAGCCCTTCTGGACCAAGGGGCGCGAACAGCCATGCTCGGCGCCGATCGCTCGGGCAAGATTCTTCACAAGCTGAAGGTTCTCCGCCGCTCCGAGACCGAGGCCTCCCGCAACCACGACATCCGCATAGGCAAGATTTGCCATTGCCGACTGGTTATCCGGTAGGAAGCCGAGGACTTTGGTGACGATATCGTCCTCAACGAGCGACAGCTTGTGCCGCATGACACGCCCGACCGGCTTATCCACCCGTTGCGGCATAGGCATGACCCTTGGTCGCACCGTCGCCATTTGCGGCCGGTAATTTAGTGTATAGATCGTACACAACAATGAGCCACCAAAAGTCGGACGGGTCGCGGCGAGTGAACCGTCGGAATCTACATCAAGTTCGGTGCAGTCGGCCGTGAGCCCCGTCTGCAGGGTCGTCGCTACCGAGCCTGCAAGATCCCTGCCCAGTGTGGTCGCGCCGAGAAGGAGGATTTCGGGTTTATGGGTATTGACCAGATCCGTGAGCGCCTTGGCGAACGGCTCGTTCCGGTAGTCGGCGAGCGGCGGCGCATCGACGATGTAGACAAGATCCGCCCCGTAAGCGAAGGCCTCGGCAACAGCGTCCTCGACCATCTCGCCCGGCGGTCCCAGCACGACGCCCGCGAGCTGGACTTCAAGCTTGTCGGCTAATTTGCGGCCTTCGCCCAGCAGTTCGAATGATACAGGATGCACATTGCCGCGTTCGAGCTCGAGGAAGACCCACACGTGCCGGTAGTCTTTGAAACGGTCGGGAAGTTCTTTCTTTACACCGGCACGGCCGGGGGCAATGCGAGGGGTAGTTTGGCTTGCGGTCGACATTTTCTGCTCCTGGCCGTCACGTGCCGCTGTTGAAGGCCAGCTCATGTTCCAGCGCCGGCCGGCGGGTTAAGATATCGGCGATGAGTTCATCGGCTATGTCCTGCAAGCCCCTTTCCGCGGTGTCGATCTGCGCCGCCCTTTCTGCCCGTGCGGTGGGGGCGAAAACACGCTTGACGACTGTAGGCGAGCCACGCAGACCGCACCGGGTGAGATCGTCAATGCCGGCGTCGGCTGCAGTCCACTTCACGACTTGGCTGCGCGCCGCGCACAGAGCCTGCTGGAGCGAGCCCCGGCGGATTTCGTTGGTGTCTTCCAGCATGGTAATGAGGCAAGGGAGTCTGCTCTTCAGCAACTGGGTGCCGCCTTCGGCGCGACGAGCGACTTCGATCTCTCGCGTATCGAGATCGATGGAGGCAATCTTCGCGACATAGGTAAGTTGCGATAAATCTAGGCGCTTGGCTATGCCCGGTCCGACCTGGGCGGTATCGCCGTCAATCGTCTGCTTGCCGGTGAAGACGATGTCCGGCCTGCCGAAAGTCTCCCCAATTTTTGCGATTGCTTGCGAAAGAGCAAAGGAAGTCGCCAGCGTATCGGATCCGGCAAAATAGCGGTCCGTCAAGAGAACTGCTCGGTCAGCACCGTAACCGAGCGCCTTTCGCAGCGAGTCCTCCGCCATGGGCGGACCCATTGTGAGCACAGTAACCTCGCCACCATGAACGTCGCGCAGTTTGAGCGCTTCTTCGAGGGCGAACAGGTCGTAAGGATTGATGATGGTCGGAACACCCTGACGCATGATCGTGTTCGTCACCGGGTGCACGCGGATCTGTGCCGAATCCGGCACCTGCTTGATGCAGACTACGATATGCATTGGCGGTTTCTCTAAGCTCCCAGTCCGGATTCGTGCTTGGCGGTTCACCTCATTGCCTGCATCGTTCATGCCAAGTCGTCTTCCTGCCTCTATTCCAGAAGGTGGCTTCGTTTGCTTCCGAGGAGGCGTCATGAGGACTGGATTTGTCGACTTCTCGACATTGTCGCGTCGCAGCCGTGTCGGGCTCATTACTTTCCGAACCGCTTCAGTGCAGAGTCGAGCGGGACGAAGGCGCGGCCAGGTGCGGGACATATGTTTGGATCGTGGTCCCTTAGCACCTTGAACACACGTTGCGTGAGCGGCGAGGAAGTCGCGAAATCTTCGTAGGCGCGTTCCAGCTTGGCGCGCACCCGCGCGGCGATTACCTGGTTAGGCAGACCGGAGAAATCTTCTTCGGCAAGGTATTGGCCCACGCGCTTCATGATATGGAGCCGCGAGACATTCATCACTTTCGGGTCGTAGGAGACGTCAAGGCAGGCGAAGAAGTCCTCCGCGGCCGACAGGCCCTTCAGTCGCGCTAGGATATCGGTGCGATCGATCGGGCGGCTATCAGCGGAGCAGTTCATTGTATTCTCCCGGCGCGAAATTGTGGTGTCGATGCATTGGTGACATTGCTGACGGCGTGCCGACCTCTGGCACGGCGGCTGGGCAAGAGACTTGGCGATCTCAAGCTTTTCTGAAGTGGTGAAGGCGACCCCGAGTTTAACTGCTCTCCTTGCGCAGGGTCGTCACGTTGAGGAAGACCTCACGGCTCGTCGGCTATTGTGCCGCTCGGACCCGGGCCGGAATGAAGCTGTTCTGCACCTCGCCCGCACAGTCCAGCACTGGGAACGGCCCGTAGCTTCTCGGTGATCGCAGGCAGGACCTCAAGCACGCGGTCTACGTCATCTTCGCCGTTGTCACGCGACAAGGAGAAGCGGACTGCCCCACATGCCGCGTTCATAGCGATCAGAACATGGCTCGGTTCCAGTGAGCCAGAGGCACAGGCGGACCCGGCGGAACAGGCGATTCCCAGCCGGCTCAGGACAATTGGAATTGCATCGCCTTCGATACCTTCGAATCCAATGTTTGCAGTGTTTGGCAATCGCTCTTGCGGATCGCCGTTGATGGATGTGTTTGGGATGCGCTGGATGATCCCGTTCTCAAGGCGGTCGCGCAACCATTTTATTCGTTTTGTCTCGTCCATGAATTTCAAGGCGAGTTCGGCCGCCATGCCCAGTCCGACTATGCCGGGTGTGTTTTCAGTGCCTGCACGCCGGTCGCGCTCTTGGTGCCCACCCTTGATCATGGAGGAGAAGCGCACGCCACGTCTTACATAAAGCGCGCCTATCCCCTTTGGACCATGCAGCTTGTGGGCGGAGAGCGACAGCATGTCGATCGCGGTCGATTTCAGCTCAATCGGAAGCCTTCCGACCGCCTGCACTGCATCAGTGTGGAAAAGCGCGCCGACTTCCCTGGCTAGATCGGCAAGCTTAACCACGGGAAAGATCGTACCGGTCTCATTGTTCGCCCACATTATCGAGACGATTGCCACTTGTGGGGTGAGGGCGGTTCTGTAGGCGTCCAGGTCGAGCCGGCCGTAGTGATCGACTGGGATAATGTGCACCTTGACGCCGCGCGTCTTCTCAAGGTGCGCGCACAACTTCAGAACGGCCGGATGTTCAACCGCGGAAGTCACTATTTCCGTTCGGTCGGGCATCACCTCCAGCGCCGAAAGGATGGCTGTACTGTCGCTTTCAGTCCCGCCCGAGGTGAAGATGATCTCGTCCTCGAATCCCGCGCCGATGAGGGCTTGCAACTGTTGCCTCGCCTTTCTCACGGCTTCAGCAACCGATGCGCCATAGGCGTGCATGGACGAATGATTGCCAAATTGCTCCGTAAAGAAAGGCAACATCGCTCCAACGACTGCAGGATCAACCCGCGTCGTTGCGTTGTTGTCGAGATAGACAGGGTTCATGGGAGTGATCCTTCAACTGCTGAAATGATTCAAGGGTAGTCGGGCCATTGAACCTCTGGCGCATATCGTATCTGGTAAGGTGGGCGGCCGGGGGAGCGATGGCTTGGCTGACCGGTCGCTGTCGACATTGCCCTTTGGTGGCGGCATCCGCCGGGAATTCAGCTGTTTCGGGCAATTTTGTTTGCTTGCCCACGGCAACGATCGATGATCGCGATTTGGTGCATCACCGAACGCAATTGTTCCGGGCCGACAGTGCGTGTCGGCCGGTTCCAGAGCGCCGGCGGTTACCGGTTCGACGCAGTATTCCTTGGCGTCGCTATAGTCGAACATAGCCTGTTCCCTCGCAATCATTTGCAGGACTTGCCGCAGCCGCACGTCTCACGCGCATTGGGGTTATCGAAAACAAAGCCGGATGTTTCGAGCCCAGTGACGAAGTCCACGGTCATGCCGGCGGCATGGGGTTGGGAGCCTCTATCCATGAACACCTTGAGCCCATCTCGCTCGATGATCGCATCGCCCTCACGTGAGACGCTCTCCAGGCCCATTGAGTATTGGAAGCCGGCGCAGCCGCCGGCATGGACCATGATGCGAAATCCTTCCGCCGGCTCGCTGGCGCGGTAAAGAGCGGCCTTGATGGCGGCAACAGCGTTGTCGGTGAGCGTAATCATGGCTCGATTTCTCCTCGGTCCGGCGTTTTCGTGGATCATCTCGCATGGACCGTGCCAAAGGGAAGACGTGTCAAAAACCGTAGGACATCCCGACGTCTCTTATGCTCGATTGCTGGGGAGACGTCCGACAACCGACACTTACTGTCGGGTTTGTCGCGTCCGCGTCACAGGAAGGGCGCCTGAGTTCGCGATGCACTCACGCGTAAAGCAATGAACAGAGCCAAAGATGTTCAGAGCTTGCCGCGGAGCAACTGGCACGATTTTTGTGAAGCCTTCGTTGCGGCGGCAAAATTGCCGGCCGATTCACCTTTGGGTTGCCCTCGCAATCGAAGAACGAAGGAAAGCAATATGATCCATCAGACCCGCCTTGGTGGGAAAGCAGCACCGCCGGTGGTACCCGAATGCTCGATCGGCCGATTGGCGCCGACCACCCAACAATCGCTCGCTACCGGCGATTGGCCGCTGACCGCCCGGAGACAGGATTCGACTGGCATGTGCCTGACGATCGATCGCGTCCGCCGTGCACATCCCTGAGGCCCGTTTTTCGATCGATCGTCAAAAGAAGAACGGGGCAGGGGTAAAAACATGGATCAGCGCAAGAAGCGGTCGCCCAACGAAATCCGGCGTGCGTGGGAAGTCTGTCCGAACATTCCCGCGCGTGATTTCGCCGCCCAATTGGCCATTTCGGAAGCGGAACTGGTCGCGGCCCATTGCGGTTTCGGCGCGGCACGCATCGACCCGCGCGTCAATCACCTTCTGACGGGCCTCGAATTCGTGGGCGAAGTGACGGCGCTGACCCGCAATCAAGGTGCCGTGCACGAAAAGATTGGCGTCTTCAACAGAGTGATAACCGGCAACAATCACGCCATGGTCCTTGGTGACGAATTCGACCTTCGCGTCTTCCCGCAGGCTTGGAGGTATGGTTTCGCTGTTGAAAGGCGCCATCGCGGCGGAATCCAGCGCAGTTTGCAATTCTTCGACGCCGCCGGCGCAGCAGTGCATAAGGTGCATCTCAGGCCGGTCTCCAACCTTCATGCCTATCGAAAGCTGGTGGCCGAGCTCGTATCCGCCAACCAGGAGCCGACCATGTCGCTTAAGGCGAGAGTAGCCGACCTGGGCGCGAGGACTGCGGACTGGGCCGGCACGGTGGACGACCTACGCGAGTACTGGAGCCGGCTGACTGACGTCAACCTTCTAAAGACGCTCAAGCTCAGCCGCTGCCAGGCTTTGCGCATGGTCGGCCAGGATTACGCTTGGCTGCTCGACAATGCCGCAGTTGGCGCCGTGCTCCAGCGTGCGGCCGAAGACGAATTGCCGATCATGTGCTTCGTCGGCAACCGAGGTTCTATCCAGACCCATTCCGGCTTAATCAAGTCGGTCAAGCAGATCGGGCCGTGCATCCATGTGCTGGACGAAACGTTCCGGCTGCATCTCAGGACCCACCAAATCCGTGAGGTTTGGGCCGTGCGCAAGCCGACCAATGACAGTCACGTCACCTCGCTCGAAGCATATGGGTCCGACGGCAAGATCATCATCCAGTTGTTCGGTGCGCGCAAGGAAGGCGAACGCGAGCGCGACGACTGGCGGGTTCTGGCGGAAAACCTGCCTCGTTTCCCCGACAGCTACATGAGAAAAGACCGATCGTCGTCGGTGGGACGCCGGCGCCCATCTGCCTCCGCAGCCAGTAGCCGGGCATTGAAGCCGAGACCGGGGACACGATGACGCAATAAGCGCGCTGTATTATCGCAACGCGATGAGCAGGAAGCAATTTGGCGCTGCCCCATCGACCGCATGGTTACGACGAAGCCGCGGCCTTTGGGCCGAGCTCAGAGGTGACAATAGCGTGAACGCCGCCGACCGTCACTCCCCACCAGGCGGTCAGGTTTTGCGGTTCGGGCCGAGCAAAAATACTGTCAAGACAGCGAGGAACGTGGCAACCGCGCTGTAGACAAAGACACTGGCAATACCCGTGTGATCCACCAATAGGCCACCGCAAGTTGTGCCGGCTGCGATGGCCACTTGGAAGGTTATGACCATCAGTACACCAGCGCTCTCGGCCTGTTTCGGAGCGGCGCGTAGCACCATCCATGTCTGCAATCCGACCGGGACCGCGCCAAAAGCAAAGCCCCATACGGCAACTGCAATTGCCGAGGTCAAGGCCGATGCTCTCATGGTCAGGAGCGAGACAGCGGCTACGGCAATGAGCAGGGGCGGCAGGGCCGCGACCGCCTTGAGACTGTGTTTGGTGAGGAATGCGCCGGCTAAATTGCCGAAGACGCCGGCCGTGCCAAAAGCAAGGAACACGAGCGGGATTGACTTCTTGTCGAGCGCAGGAACGCTCTCGAGAAAGGCGCGGATGTAGGCGAAGCTGGCAAAATGGCCGGAAGCGACCAATAGCACGACTAGCACCGCAACCTTCATCGCCGGATTCTTCGCGACATCCAGCGGACTGCGGAATCTGCGCACTTCGATCGGAGGCAGTGGCGGAATGGTTACGAGTTGCACGAGCAGCGCAACGGCACTCACGATTGCGGCGACCTTGAACGAGGCTCGCCATCCCCAAATGTCACCGACATAAGCGCCGATTGGAGCCGCGCAGACGGAGGCGACAGAAACGCCGGTGAGGATGACCGACATGGCGCGCGGCATGAGGTGACTTGGAACCAGCCGCATCGCCAACGCTGCCGAAATTGACCAAAAACCACCAAGCGATATGCCAAGGACGACGCGTGCCGCCAGCAAAACCGGCAGCGACCCCGCAACCTCCGCCAGAACGTTCGACAGGATCAGCAGGAGCGTCATCGCCCAGATGACGACCCTGCGGTCCAGACGCTTTGTCACGATGGCGATTATCGGTGCCGAGATCGCCGCGACGATTGCGGCCGCTGTTAGCGCCTGTCCAGCCGTGCCCGTGGTGATACGGAGATCATGCGCGAGCGGTGTCAGAACGCTGGCGGGCAGAAACTCTGCCGTCACAAGCCCGAAGGTGCCGAAGGAAAGCGAAATGATGGCACCCCATGCAGGGCCAGAACGTTGATAGGGACTTTCTGGGTCAAGCCGATCTCGGTCGAACAAAGCCGCGTCCACTAAATCTGTCGCCGATTCGGTCATGAATGAGTTCTCCGGCTAGGAGCTGTTGCAGCAGGGGTGGCTACATCGCCGGGGATCAAAGCCGCGAGACCTTCCGGCGGCGGCCAGTCGGCATCAGTCGAGGCCTCGGAGCCCGACGCATCCGAGGCCTCATCGGAGGGCCGACGGACCCAACCGTCGACAATGCGGGAGAGTTCTCGGCGCGGTCGCATCGATCGCATTCGTCGAAGTGCGGTCTGTTCACTGCGAACCAAGCAAGCCGAACGCGGTGTCCTCGATCGAGGCCTTGATGGGGGGATGATCGACGATCTCTATATTGCTTTGAAGCAGGAAGTTCCGTCGCCATATGTGGTTATCCTGGCAGCCAGAATTGAGCGGTTGTCGCAAGCACCAAGGCGGTCGCAATGAGTGCAACGAGGCGGAAGTCTGATCGATGGCTGCGGTTCGATGGCCGCGCGATCGACAAAATTGAGGTGATGAGTTATCCCTTTTGAAGCCGTTGCTCCCAATTCTGGGATAAGGTAATTGCAGGCGGTCCCAGCAACGTCGGGCGGCCTTTTTGGTGATCGAATTCATGGGACGACACTCTCGGTCCGTGACGCATCTGCGAATGACTCCGCAAGTTCCGTGCCATCAACGACAAATCTGGCTCTGCTGAGCGGGTGGTGGAGGCACGAGCGTGGGCTATCCCAAGAGCTTGCCGCAAGGTTGTTCGAAGTTGAGGTGCCGGATAGACCGCAAATATGTCGGGCGGCCTGGGGTTGGCCAACACGAAGATGCGCAAGTTCAAAAGGACGAGCTGAACCCTTGCCGATATCCATCCGAGGCTGATCTGGAGAAGGTCAAGAACTGCGTCTTGAAGGCTTCCGCCGCACCGGCAAATGCTAAGCCAAGGTGCTGGGCAAGATGGACAGGGCCATCCAACCCGTCGACTGGACGCTCATTAATGGCGTCGGTGTGGCTCTGTAGCTGGCGAGAAAAACGCCCTGCTGAAAGACAAAAGCTCGTGTGGCCGGCTCTGAAGGACGGCCAATGAGGCATGCGAGGAGAGGCTATAGTCCATTCGTGTAGACTGATCTTGTCCTACGGAGGCGGCTAACCACCCCGCCAGACATCATCGAGGGGAGCGCCACTAGGCTCACCCCAAGTGTTGGTCGTTTCCACCTGGTGACCTCGGCCAAGTCACCAAGCCGCTTAGCGCAAGCTTTCGAACTGGATGCTCCCCGGGCACATGATCGGCTAGCGATCCCACCAGTTGAGTTGCTCCAAGTCGCTGTCTAGCATTCTACATTCTGTGTCCGACGCTGGACAAGAATGTTGCAATCCCGACCAGCAAGTCAGCGCAGGCGCCACCTGTTGCCCAGCAAACGGCAAGGATTATCGAAAGACGAATTCGGCACGGAGCTTGCACCGACGATTGCATGCAAATGCCGACAGCATCTCATGAACGGTCTCTCGATTCTGGCGCGGTTAAATCGCGGCCGGTTCCAGATCATGTCCCGCCCGAAATGGTGAGGGACTTCAACCTGTTTACGTCGCCCGGCATGTTGCCGACGGCTAACGGGGATCCGCATGCAGCGGTTGCTTGCGTTCATGCCGGGCCTCCGATCTTTTATTCAACCAGCAACACGCGCGACGGTCGGGGTACCTGGGTCATCACTCGCGCGAGCGACCAGCGCCGGGTGCTGCAGGACACCGAAACGTTTTCCAGCCATCGCAGCATCTTCGCCTCTGTGCTCGGCGAGAGCTGGCCGATGATCCCGCTTGAGCTCGATCCGCCATTCCACGGTGTTTTTCGCTCACTGCTCAATCCGCTGCTTTCGCCAAAGCGGGTAATGGCATTGGAGCCGGCTGTCCGGGAACGAGCGATCAAGCTGATCGACAGGATCGCCGCATCAGGCACGAGCTGCGACATCATGAAGGATTTTGCAGTTCCGTTCGCGGTCAATATCTTCCTTCGCTTTATTGGGCTTTCGGACAACGGACTAGAAACATTTGTCGGCTGGGCTAGAGATCTGCTCCACGGCGATAAGGAGCAACGACCACCCGCAGCCCGGACGATCGTGGCCTTCATCGACGAACTTGCCACCGAGCGCCGCAAGGAGCCGGTCGATGATTTCATGACCTTCATCGTGAAGGCAAAGGTCGAGGGTCGTCTGCTCAGTGACGAAGAAGTCCGTGGCATCGGCGTGCTTGTGTTCGTCGCGGGACTCGACACGGTCTCAGCAGCCATATGCTTCGACTTGGCCCATCTCGCGCGCAACCCCAAAGATCAGGAATTGCTACGAAGCGAACCTGACCGGATTGCCGTCGCTGCGGAAGAATTGCTGCGCGCCTATTCGACCATTCAGATGATCCGAGTGGCAACGAAGGATGTCGACTTCAAAGGCGCGCCGATCCGCAAGGGAGATTATGTTTCCTGTGCCACGATGATTGCCAATCGTGACCCGGCGGAATTCGAATGCCCGAATGAGATCGATCTGGCGCGCGAGGACAACCGGCACGCTGCCTTTGGCTATGGTCCCCATCGTTGTCTTGGCTCACACCTTGCCCGGCGGGAGATTGTCATTGGCCTGGAGGAGTGGCTGGCGCGCATCCCAGCCTTTCGGATCAAGACAGGGACTGAACCTATCACCTTCGGCGGCCATGTGTTCGGGATCGAGAATCTGATCCTGGAATGGTCCTGAAGTTTCAGCCAACGACATTGGAGTTCGCTATGCGTGTCGTCGTACATAAAGCCAGATGCCAGGGTCATGCGCGCTGCTGGGCGCGGGCGCCGAGAGTCTTCAAGCTTGATGACGCCGGCTACATCTTGCCCGGTGATATTGATGTTGCCGATGGGGAGCAACTGCTTGCCTCAAAAGGGGTACGAGCCTGCCCCGAACAAGCTCTGGAAGTTGACGAGCCCCCCGCTAACTCAGTTGTAGAGAGAGACACACGCAAAGTGCAGACTGGCATCGGGAAGGACAAAACAATCATACAATTCGCGACAGACCCTGTCGACCACGCGAAAATTACCGAACTGCGTGACCGAGAGGCGATCCGCAACTGCCTGTATCGGTACTGCCGCGGGATAGACCGCGCCGATGAGGCGGCGCTGCGTAGCGCATACTGGCCCGAAGCGTATGACAGGCACGGTCCCTATTGCGGACCGGCAGAGGACTTCATCCAATTTGCTCTCGGTCTGCCGGGGCACCGTAACATCCATCAAATCACGAACAGCCTGATCGACTTCATCAGTTCAGCAGAGGCCGCGGTCGAGAGCTATTTCACCGCGCTGCAACGCGGACCGGATACAGACCAAGAAATACGTCAGACGCTGCTTTGCGGCCGTTACTGCGATCTGTTTCAGAAGAGGCAGGACGAGTGGCGAATTGCGGAACGGACAGTCGTCTACGATTGGGTTGAGGAGCAAATCCCGCCAGCGATTCTTGAGGCAGATAGGTTCGGCCGGCGACAGCCGATTGGAGCACCACATCCAGACGATCCCATCTACCAGTTGCTCAAGGGTCACATCCCCACCGACCAAGATGGCGTCGAGGGTCCCCAACTGGGAGCTGCATAAGTGGGTAGGAATGGAGGATGAGCGCCCTACGGGAACGACATCTGTGTGGGGCCGCGACTGGCGGTCACTGCAACGATTTGGCTCGGCCCTTCATTCCGCCCAAGGTTGATGGGCTGAGATCACAAGCGGTCATCGTGGAGAAGCTCTCGTGAAACTGGCAGCACGCACCGTAATCATCACAGGCGCTGCGGGCGGGATCGGCCGTGCCCTGGTCGATATCCTTGCCGCGGACGGAGACACTGTAGTTGCGGTGGACCTTCCGGGCAGTGGTGTGGTTGAACTGGCTCGGGATCTCGGGTCGCCGCACGTCGGTCTGGAGTGCGATGTGTCGCGAGAGAAGGACATGCTCTCACTTTTCGGCCAGGTCGAAGCACGGTTCGCGCAAATCGATGTCCTCATCAACAATGCGGCGGTTGGACCCACGATGGATAGGATCATCGACACCGCTGTCGATACCTTCCGACGCGGCGTGACAGTGAACCTTATTGGGCCATTCGTTATGGCCCGGGAAGCGGCGCGGCGCATGAAGCCGGGCGGTGCGATCGTCAATGTGGCTTCGATGGCGGGCGTGGTCGGCAATCCCAGGCGCAACGCCTACGCAGCCTCGAAAGCTGGCGTGATCTCGTTGACAAAGTCCCTTGCATGCGAGTGGGCTATGCGAGGAATCCGCGTCACGGCGGTGGCGCCGGGCTCCGTCCGCACCCCAATGGTCACAGAACTGGCACGCGCTGGCAAAATGGACCTCGCGGCGATACGCCGCCGCGTGCCGATGGGGCGCTTGGCTCGCCCCGACGAGATCGCCAGGGTCGTGCGTTTTCTGAGCAGCACGCAGGCGCGCTACATCACCGGCTCGGTGCTGGCAGTCGACGGAGGCTGGATGTCATTCAACCAGCCGGGGGATGCTCACCCGCCGGTGGATGGTGCGCTCCAAGCCGAGCTCTCCTGTCCGGCCGAATGCACAGATGCGCGAATCGTGCTCGTCACCGGTGGCGCAAAAAGCATTGGCGCGGCCGTCGCTCGCCGCTTTGCCGCGAACGGCGACACCGTCGTGATTGCTGATAAAGATGGCACTGCAGCGGCAGAGCTGGCTACATCGCTCCCCGGCAAGCATCTGGCGAAATCGCTGGACGTGGCCGTCGAGAGCGATGTGGTGTCGATGTTCGAAGAACTGAGGGGACGCTTCGGGTATATCGATGTTCTGGTCAATAGTGCTGATACCGCCGACAGGATTGTGCCTGCGATCGAGCAACTGTCGAAACAGCTCGAACACGTCCTGGATGTCAACCTTACCGGCGCCTTCACCTGCGCGCGCGAAGCGATCAAGGCTATGCGCCCGGGCGGCGTGATCCTCAATCTCGGGTCGATCGACAGCTTTCTGCCGTTCGCGCCGCGCCATGCCTACGGCGCCTCCAAGGCGGGGATGGATATGCTGACCCGTTGCATGGCGGCCGAACTCGGGCCGGTCGGAATTCGGACAGCCACCGTCGCTCCTGGCCACATCCGCACGCCCGCACTTGCTCAGTTGGCCAAAGCCGGCCGCATCGACCTGACAGCAATCGGACGACGCATCCCCATGGGCAGGATGGGACGGCCAGAAGACGTCGCAGATGCATCGTTCTTCCTTGCTTCGTCTGACGCCTCATACATCAACGGCTCGATCCTCTACGTGGACGGCGGCTGGACCTCGTTCGGTGATGCGGGAAACGCCAGCGAGCTCTATGACGAATGTTTTGCGGAGGCCGCAGGTTAATTGCCAGGCCTTCGCAGGGCGACCGGCCGAGCATTATGAAGCCTCGGCTCCACGACGCACCTGAGGTGCTTGAGATCCAAGCATGCGCATGCCGAGCACATTCCCGGTCGGCTGACGTGTCTATAACGAGGAGAAATCATGGAATTTGCCACTTTCATTCTGGCCGCCCAGCGTGGCTATCACCAATCCTCAGAAAGCGTCATCCGCAACTCCATCGAACAGGCCGTCGCTTCGGAGCAGGCTGGGTTCAACACCGCGTGGTTTGCTGAGCACCACTTCAACAATTACAGCCTCATACCATCCCCGCTGATGATGGTGGCGCACTGCGGCGGCTTGACAAGCACGATTCGCCTGGGCACTGCCGTCTGCGTGCTGCCGCTTTACCAACCGCAGCGCCTGCTGTCCGAGATCGGCTTCGCCGACATCGTTGCGAACGGCCGTCTCGAGCTCGGCGTAGGCTTGGGATACCAGCAGTTCGAGTTCGAACGGTTCGGCGTGGACATCGATGAGGCGCCGGCCGTCTTTTCGGAATACCTGGACATCATTCTCAAGGGCCTCAACCAAAACGTCTTCGAACACGACGGCCAGTATGAGAAGATCCCCCCAACAGCGATTTCGGTCCGCACAGTCCAGCAGCCGACGCCGCCTATCTGGATCGCTGGCGGAGCCGCACGGATGGCTCGGGCCTACCGCGAGGGGCACAATTTTTTTGTCACAGCCTTCCACGACGGCTTAGAGACTTTGACCACACTGCGTGAATCAGTCGAGAGGGCGGCGGCATCCGAGGAAAAGAACGTCACCGACGTCAAGATATCGCTGCTGCGCTGCTGCTATGCCAGCCACGACGAGTTGGAGATCAACAGCTATCTCGACAATGCCCGCTTCCAGCGCCGGCTTTCTGAAGCCCTGCATCAGCGTCGCCAACAGAGCCACGATGGCTACCTGCTGCAGGAGACACCGACCCAGCAGGATCTGTCCTTCGAGACCATGCGCAAAAATTTGCCGATTGGCAGCGTAAATCGCGTGATTGATCGCCTGCTGGAAGAGATCGATATCTTGAAACCGGACCAGATCGCAGTTCAGACTCAATTGGGCGACTTCGACCAAAAGACGATGCTGCGCCAGATCGAGCTCTGGGGCGACAAGATCATCCCTGCGGTCAACAAGGCGCTTTGTCATGCCGGAAGCTGAAGCCGGCCGTTACGATGATGGCTGCCTATCCAGCGCGCAATGGCGTGGGTCCGAGCTAGGGAGGAGCTTCGATCAGCATGTGCTGCCCTGCGTACATTCACGTTCGCTTGAGGAGGTCCAGGCGGGCGAGGTGTTGGCGACGGAGGGGACAGGCCTTTCGTCTGTCGAATTGCGTGATGTCTTGGCCGCAACTTTCCCGTCTACCTCCAGCAGCGTATTCGCTTTGGAGGAGTTGAGCGAGCCCGAGCCGGAACTGGAAGAGGAACTGCTACGCCGGCTGCTGCTAGCGCATGCTGCGCCGGCCGACCCGGCGAGCGCCCGCTTGGCCAAGATCATCGCCCGGCGTGCGATGCGCATGGACCATCTTTGGCGGGATCTTGGCCTCTCAAATCGCGCTGAGCTCAGCCGCCTGCTTGCCAGACATTTTCCCGCGCTGGCGGCAGGCAACACAGAAAACATGAAATGGAAAAAGTACTTTTACCGCAAGCTGTGTGAGGCCGAAGGCTTTTCGTCATGCACAGCACCCAGTTGCGGGGAATGCCATGACTTCGAAAGCTGCTTCGGCCCGGAGGAAGTTGAGAGTCGCCTCTCGCCGACCACGAATGTCGGTTAGTCACTTCGCTTGATCGCAGCTGCGGACAAACGCTTATCGCGGCGCCGTCGTATGGAGGAAGGGATGTTCATCGCCTCGCGATATTTGGTGACGGTACGGCGAGCGACATCGATGCCGGTCTCCTTGAGTTGAGCAACGATGTCTTCGTCGGAATGTACCTTGTCGAGCGATTCTTCGGCTATGATTGCCTTGATCCGATGGCAGACAGCTTTGGCGGAGTGCGCATCGCCGCCCTCGCAGGATGCGATTGGCGCAGCGAAAAAATACTTCAGCTCGAACACCCCGCGCGGAGTCAACATGTACCTGTTCGAAGTCACCCGGCTTACCGTCGACTCGTGCATGCCGATCTCGTCAGCGACATTTTTGAGACAGAGAGGCCGCAGATGGGCGGCGCCGTGTGTAAAAAAGGCATCCTGCTGGCGCACGATTTCGGTCGCAACCTTAAGGATCGTCTTAGCGCGCTGCTTGAGACTGCTGATCAGCCAGTTCCCTTTTTCCTGGCAATTGTCGAGAAACGCTTTGCCTTCCGGATTTTGCTTGGTCAGCTGCGAGATTTCGGCGACATAGGTGTGGTTGATCAACACTTTGGGCAGCGTGGCCGGATCAAGCTCCACCCGCCATCCACCTTCGGACTTGGGCATTACCCAGACGTCCGGTACGATGGTTTCCGGCGTCCCGGACTGGAACCGGTCTCCAGGCTTGGGATCGAGCGCGCGGATTTCGTTCCTCATGTCGAGGAGATCCTCCTCGTCGACTCCGCAACGCTGCTTCAATCCCTGAAAATCCCCCCGTGCAAGCATCTCGAGATTGGCGACCAAAGCTGCCATAGCCGGGTCGAACCGGTCTTGCTGGCGCAGCTGAATCTCCAGGCATTCGCTGAGAGTTCGCGCAAAAATGCCCGGCGGATCAAATTGCTGCAAGATTCCGATGACCCGTTCCACATCAGCTTGCCGAACGTTTAACGTCCTGGCCAGATCGAAAAGGTTTACCTGAAGATAGCCAGTGTCCTCCAGATGAGCGGCGAGCTGTCCGGCAATCAGCCGCTCCTGGGGGGTGAACGGGTTGAGGGCGACCTGGCGGGCGACATGGTCGTGCAATGTTTCGGTGTGGGCGGTAAACTCCTCGACGGCAGGTCGATCGTTGCCGCTACTGCGTTGCGACTTCCATTGCCCGCGCCCGCCAGACGGCCCGCCAATGGGCGATTCGCCGATTTCGCTTCTGCTTTGACTGCTCCGCTGATCCACCCCTGGCAGCGGCGAATCGTCGTCAAACGGGTCAGGCTTCAAAACGGGGTTCTTCTCGAGTGCCTGCTGCACGAGCTGATGGAGTTCAGTATGCGTCAATCGCAGCAAGCGAATAGCTTCAATGGCTTGAGGCGATAAGACCATACGTTGCTTCTGGCGTTGAAGCAGGCTTGCTGAGAGATGCATGTTGAACCGTGATCTGCCGAGGAGGCTCTAGTGTGTGCTTGGGTTGTGTGAGACTTTCCACTTCTGGGTCATGCCGCCGCCTTCAATTTGTCGAGAACGTTTTGCGGGGATGAAACGCCATAGGGGTCCGTCTCGCAGTTGTCACAGAAGCCTTCCTCCTCGAACCACTGCTCCACCACGCCATCGTCGATCAGAGCGGCGTATCGCCAGGAGCGCATGCCAAAGCCCAGATTGTCCTTCGCGACCAGCATGCCCATTTTGCGCGTGAACTCGCCCGACCCGTCTGGGATCAGCTCGATCTTCTGCAGCCCCAAGGACTTTCCCCACGCATTCATGACGAAAGCATCGTTGACCGAGACGCAGTAGATCGCGTCAATTCGCAGTTCCAGAAATTGATCATAGAGTTTTTCGAAATCGGGCAGTTGGAAGGTCGAGCAGGTCGGGGTGAAGGCGCCAGGCAGCGAGAACAGGATGATGCGCTTGCCCCCGAAATAATCGTCGGAGGTCTTGTTCTCCCACTGATAAGGATTTGGCCCCCCGATCGACTCATCGCGAACACGCGTGCGAAAGGTCACGAGAGGAACGTTCTTTCTATAGGTCATTGATTTGCTTCCAGGCCAAAGTGGTACGGTGCATTTTTCGGTTAAACTGAAGCGGCATCGACTTCGGTCGACAGTTCCGGCAGCCTCGCGCCTTGGCGTGGTTGCCTCGGACCGGTCTTGTGCAAGACCGCCCCCGAGCAGGCACGTTTAACGGCGACGAGCTTCCGCGGAGACGGGGAATTTTGCTCGCGTGCTTTATCGAGCTTTGAGAGGTAGGCATGGTCTGCAACCGTGATTTTGACTGCGTTCTATCGACCGAGTCGCAAGCGCCATGCCAATTGACCCGATGCCTTGGGTTCACTTCGGTTTTTGCAGCAACTTTCGTGTTGTGCAGTAATGCCGGTCGATATTATTGCTCAAGCAGCACTGGAAATTGGGTGCGACTCCGTTCGGCAAACCCGGCCTTTGTCCGAAGCCGGACACGAATGTCGGAAATAGCCAAACGCCAGGATCTGGGGCGGGTTAAGAAACGTTGCCGTGGGCACCGGCTTCAGCACAATTGCGCCACGCGAGCATGGCTCCCAGCGTCAATGCCGTGCAGCAGCGAGACGAAGTCACTGCAGAATATCAACCTCTGCGAAGTCGTTGAAACCCAGCATGTGCGAGCCGTTCGAGGCGCAGATCAAGGCATGCTCGAGGAAGAGCTCGTGCTCTCGGCAGCAAGTGTTGCGACGTCTGACAAGGATCGTCGCGCTTCAAGGAAAAGAACCTGAATGGTGCACGGCTTGTGAAGGCCGGCGCATGGAAATGGCTGGGCTGATCATCCTCCATGAGGGTTGAATGAAGAGCTGGCCCCTATCTCCCTCAGCTGCAACGGGGGGAGATAGGGCATGTCCGTCTATCGCGCTGGGTAACATTCCTCGGTGATGCAATAAGGGGGAGCAATTTCTCATTTCGGCAGACACGACCCAGCTCTCCTTTCATGCGCTGATTCCCCCAGGGGAAATCGCGACTCCAGGCTTCCTATGCAGCGAATCGCGGTGCTGTCCGATGTCCGACAATGTCGGATGCGGATCGTAGCTGGGCTAGATCCGTCACTTTGCCTCGATGGTTTCCCACTGGCCTTATATCTGCTTCGCCCAAATGCGGCGACATAACCTGTGCGGCATCTGTGAATGGATCGACTTCAATCGAGACCTCGGAGGTCCCGATGCGCGAAGGGAGCTTGCCGATATGACGGCCACCATAGCGAACCACGGTCCGGACGACGAGGGGACTTGGATCGGCGGGCCTGCGGCGCTGGGACACCACCGCCTGGCAATCATCGATATCCAGGGCGGCCGCCAGCCGAGGATGCTCCAGGGGGATGGCCGACCTGACTTGGTGCTCGTCTACACGGGTGAGACTTACAACTACCGCGAGCTGCGTCAACAGCTGGCCGGCCTAGTCCATCGCATGAACACGAGCAGTGACACCGAGGTGGTGCTGCACCGCCCCCGCGAGTAGGGCTCTTCGGCGGGTACACTTTTTTCACGAAATCCGTGAATGTTTCTCGCGACATCATCCCGCAATCGGTGGTGCAGCGGGTGAAGAGCCCGTATCCGGCTATCCAGAATGCCGCCTACGACAAAATACTACGTACGCGGTTCACTGTGATGCTGGACGACCTAGTTGTGGAGCTTCAACAGGTTGTCCTCGATCAGGGCGAGGCGACTGATAGGCGTTTTTGACTTTAGGCTGCCATGTGGACGATGCCAATTGTATCTGTGCAGCCAGACAGGCAGTTCGGCGGCACGATG
>NZ_RZRW01000600.1:0-3382 GCF_003998745.1 Mesorhizobium sp. M7A.F.Ca.US.014.04.1.1
GTGACATTGTAGGCGTTGCCGCCATTGATGGCAGTCACGGAAATCACCAGCGGATCGTACGGATCGGTCTCGCGCGAAACGATCTTCTGCAATTCGCTCACCAGGGAGCAAGCCACGGCCAACGCATCGACGCCTTCATGCGGTTTTGCCGCGTGTGCCGCCGAGCCGATGACGGCCACATCGAACGTGTCACAGGCCAGAGTGTAGGGACCGGAGCCGACGGCGATCTTGCCGGTCGGTGTGTACGGATCGACGTGGACGCAGATGGCGGCGTCGATGTCGTCGAGAAGCCCCTCTTCCACCACCCGCTTGCCGCCCGACGGTTCGTCCTCCTCCGCCGGCTGGAAGATCAGGCGAACGGTACCGCCAAAACTGTCCCGCGACTGGTGAAGATGCGCGGCCACCGCGAAAGCCATCGATGCATGGGCGTCGTGACCGCAGGCATGCATCACACCTGGATTCGTCGATGCATAATCGACGCCGGACTCCTCCTCGATCGGCAAGGCATCGATGTCGGCGCGAATGGCGATCTTTCGATTTGACGGCCTGCCGGCGCCGACAATATCGACGGCAAGGCCAAAGCCGGCGACGTCGCGAATGTCGACGATTCCCTGATCCACCAGCATCTGCCTGAGGTAACGCTGCGTGCCGGCCTCCTGGTTCGAAAGCTCGGGATTGCGGTGCAGATGGCGACGGACCTCGATCATCCGGTCGAGAATTCCGGCGTCGATATCGGTCGTCACGGTTTTCGCAACACCACCCGCCGTGGCCGAACCCTCAGGATTTGACATGGATCTCTCGCGGGAACTTCGTCAGGGTCTCGTGGCCGGTTTCGGTGACCAGGATGGTCTCGCTGACCTCGATGCCCCAGCCGTCCATCCACATGCCAAGGATGGAATGAACGACGTTGCCCGGTTCAAGCACCGTCTTGTCGCCCGGCCTGAGGCTGATCGTGTGTTCGCCCCAATCCGGCGGATAGGCGACGCCGATGGAGTAGCCGATGCGCGATTCCTTCTTCAGTCCGTAGCGCTGGATGACCTTGCGCCAGGCAGCTTCGACCGCTTCGGCAGTCGTTCCCGGCCTGACCGCGTTGAGCACCGCGTCCATGCCCTCGATCACCGCTTTGGCGGTATCCGAGACATTTGTCGGCGTCTTGCCAAGCTGCATGGTCCTGGCGAGGCCGGCGGCATAGCGGCGGCAAACGCCGGCAAGTTCCAGCGCAATCGTCTCGTTTTCTCCAAACCGCCTGTCGCTCCACATGATGTGCGGCGCCGAGGCATTCTCGCCACCGAGGATTGTCGGCGGAAGCGCTGTGATGTCGCCGGCAAAATCCGGGCTGCCCGCGATCTGCGCCGCCTGGATGGCGGCGATGGCGTCGCATTCGCGAACGCCCGGCGCGATCACCTCGAAGGCTCGCGTGACGGCAGCTTCGGCGAGCGTCGATGCCTTGCGCAAATAGGCGATCTCCGGCGCCGATTTGACCGCCCGGATCCAGTTCACCAGCAGGTCGGCATCGTGCCATTTTGCATTGGGAAGTCCGGCGACAAGCCGGGCGTGCGCCTTGGGGGAGAAATAATAGGCTTCGAGTTCGATGCCGATATGGCGACTCCCCCAGCTCTTGGCGACAATCCAGTTCGCAATCCAGTCCATGGGATGGCGATCGCCTCGCTGGACATGGTCTTCCGGAAAGCCGACCACGTTTTCCGGTTTCATCCAGGCTGTCAGAAGACCGCCGGCCGCATCCATGGCGCGCCCGATCCAGACCGGCTCGACCTCCTCGATTGGAACCAGCACCATTTGCGGCGTGTAGAACGACCAGCCGTCATAACCGGTGATGTAATGCTGGTTGGCAACGTCGTTGACGACAAGAAGCTCGAGACCGCGCTTGGCCATCTCGGTGCGGATCTTGCGAAGCCGCTGTCGGTACTCGTCGCGGGCAAACGGCAATTCGATCATCTTTGCTCCTGCTTTGTCATCAACGGTCGCGGGTTCGCTCACCATTGAAGAGGTTTCGCCATGGCGGCAATCGGCCAGGGCGGCGTGTGGGCAGGTCCTGAATCGGGTACGTCCATACCCGGCCTTCCCAAGATTTGTGTTTCATTATCATTTATTTTTGAATTCCATTTGACTGAATAAATAAGCGGTGCCAAGCTATCCTCTCCTAAGGGGCGCAAGGCATGGCACTGCGGGGGACCAATCAGGAGTTCGGGCGGCCATACAACCGGCGCATCGTGCTTGAGTCCATCCGCCTGCACGGGCCGATCGCGCGCGGCGAGATCGCCCGGCGCGTCGGCCTCACCGTCCAGACGGTATCGACCATCGTTCGCGAACTGGAAGATCAGGACTACATCCTGTCGCTGCGCGAAGAGCCGAGGGGGCGCGGCCTGCCGCCGGCGACGCTCCGGATCAACCCCGAGGGCGGCTATGCCGTGGGTATCCACATCACTCCGCTTGGTATCAGCGCCGCCTTGATCAATCTGAGCGGCGACGTGATCGAGAGCATCTACCGCGAAGCGCCGAACGCGACGCCGGACCGCGCCTTCGAGTTGATCGGGGCGATGGTGGTGGAATTGACCCGGCTGCGGGCTGGCGGACGGGTGCTGGGGGTCGGCATGGCCCTGCCCGGCCCATTCGACGTGGAGTCCATGAGTTTCGTGGGGCCGACCACCATGACCGGCTGGAAGGATGTCGCGCTGCGCGAACGGCTGGCGGCCTCCACCGGATTGCCGGCCTTCTTTGAAACCGATATGGCCGCGGCCGCCATGGGCGAGCGCCTTTATGGCCTCGGCGCCCAGTTTTCCGAATATTACTATCTCTATTTCGGCGTCGGCCTTGGCGGCGTCATGGTTCATGACGGCAGCGCCTTGCGCGGCGCCTGGGGAAATGCCGGCGAGATCGGACACATTCCCGTCATTCCCGGCGGCGAGGCCTGCCCGTGCGGCAACAGCGGCTGCCTCGAAAGATATTTGTCGCTCGAGGCGCTCCGGCGCTGGAACGGCAGCGAGGCCGACTGGGTGGCCGAAGTCGCACCGATCTTTCACAACGCCGTCGCCGTCATCGAGAACCTGTTCGACCCGGAGACGGTCATCCTCGGCGGGCTGGCATCCACCGACCTGCTCGAAATGCTGGCTGGTTCGGCCGCAGGCCTGCACAACTCCGTCTCGGCCCGCAAGGACCGCACGACGCCCAGGGTCGTGGTCGCGCGCGGCGGACAGCATTCCGTGCTGCGCGGCGCCGCCGCCCTGGCGGTTTCCGGGGTTCTGTCACCTCGCTTCGGGCAGATGTTCGCGGCCGAACGCGAACGCGAGCGCGACCTTCTCAAAGGCAGGGAGATTGCGGCATGAGTGAACCCCTGCTGGTGCTCGACAACGTCACCAAGAAC
>NZ_RZRW01000601.1:0-3381 GCF_003998745.1 Mesorhizobium sp. M7A.F.Ca.US.014.04.1.1
GCGCGCGACGGCGCCAATGTGACGATCGCGGCCAAAACCGCCGAACCGCATCCGAAGCTGCCCGGCACAATCTATAGCGCGGCAGAAGAGATCGAGCAGGCCGGCGGCAAGGCGCTGCCCGTGCTGTGCGACATCCGTGAAGAGGCACAGGTGGCCGAGGCGGTCGCCAGGACCGTGGAAAAGTTCGGCGGCATCGATATCTGCGTCAACAATGCCAGCGCCATCCAGCTCACCGGCACGCTGGAAACCGACATGAAGCGCTACGACCTGATGCATCAGATCAACACGCGCGGCACCTTCCTGGTGTCCAAAATGTGCATTCCGCACCTGAAGTTGGCCAGCAATCCTCACATCCTGAATCTGGCACCGCCGCTCGACATGAAGGCCAAGTGGTTCAAGAACCATGTCGCCTACACGATGGCCAAGTTCGGCATGTCGATGTGCACGCTGGGCATGAGCGCCGAGTTCGCCAAGGACGGCATCGCCGTCAATTCACTGTGGCCGATTTCGACCATCGACACGGCAGCCGTGCGCAATCTGCTGGGCGGCGCGACGGTGGCGGCAATGAGCCGTTTGCCCGACATCATGGCCGATGCTGCGCATGCCATCTTTATGCGGCCGGCGCGCGAAGCGACTGGCAACTTCTACATCGACGAAGAGGTGCTGCGCGCCGAGGGCGTCAGCGATTTCTCGATCTATGCGCCTGATGCGACCGGGCCGCTGGCCGGCGACTTTTTTGTCCCCGACGAGGTGTTTGCCCGCACGGACAGCAAGATCAGGAATATTTACTAGAGCTCTTTGTTTTGACGCGACGGGCGTCGAGCCAAGCCCTTCGCCACCCGCAGGGAAAGCCCTGCTCGAACAAGGCGGTAGGGCATCGTTCCTGCGGGATTGATTCAACGTCCGGCGGGCGCAGGCTCACGCCTCGTCCTTCTTGCCTTTGCTCAGGCCCATCAGCCGGTCGATATAGGCGAGCATGAGCGCCGAGACGACGAAGGCGAGATGGATGATGGTCAGCCACATCAACTGGTCGGTCGTGTAGGACGATGAGTTCAAGAACACCTGCAAGAGGTGGATCGACGAGATGGCGACGATGGTCGAGGCAACCTTGACCTTCAGCGAACCGACATCGATGGTGCCCAGCCAGTGCACACCGCCGTCCTGGTCGTCGAAGCGGCTGACGAAATTCTCGTAGCCCGAGATGATGACCATCACCACCAGCGAGGCAACCAGCGCGGCATCGATCAAGCCGAGCATCTTCAGGATGGTGTCGGTGTCACCGAGCGTGAACGCCAGGCTAATGAACTCATAGAGCTTCTTGCCGAAGGACAGCGCATAGACGGCCAATGCCAGGGCCAGGCCTATATAGAAAACGACGAGCAGCCAGCGTGAAGCGAGAATGATCGATTCGATGGCGAGTTCGAGACGCTTCATGGGATGATTCCGGCGGGTTGATCTCTCAGACAATGGCCGTATTCGACGAGGCCGCCACCGTTTGCAAGACAAAAAACCCCGCCGAACAAAGTCCGGCGGGGCTCAATGCGTCCCGCTGGAGTCGGGACGGGGCAGGGAACGCCCAGCACCGAATCTGGGGTGGCTGCGCTCGCGATTCAATGAGCCGTGTCTAACGCCCGTACAATTCTTGTTGAACCCCGCACATCCATCCACCCCCGGCTGTGCCGGGGGTGGATGCTTCTCTTGCCGATTCCACAAACCGGGTCATGATTTTGAAATCATGACCTAATTGTTGCTGGCGACCGGTGCCACCAGCGAGGTGATGCGGCGGATGGCGACGCGGCGGTTCTCGCGGTTGGGCGCCGCCGTGTTGACCTTCAGATACTCCTCGCCATAGCCCTGTGTCGTCAGGTTTTCCGGCGGGATGCCGAAGGCATTGGTCAGAGCCTCCGCCACCGCTTCCGCACGGCGATCGGAAAGAGCGAGGTTAGCCTCCGGTGTGCCGACCGCGTCGGTGTGACCTTCGATCAGGAAGGTCTCGGCCGGGTTCTTCTTCAACAGCTTCTCCATGGCCGTCGCTACGCCCTCGAGCTTCTGCACCTCGGTGTCGGAGATGGAGGCCGAACCGAATTCGAAGTTGAGCGTGTCGAGATCGACGCGACGTGCGATGTCGCGCACGCGGGCCGAACGCTTGACCTCGTCGATCGAATAGAGGCGCTGGACCTTCTCGACCGGGGGCTGTTCGAGGAACTCGTAGTAGTCATCGGGGCTCTCGACGTCCTCGGAATCGAGAATGTATTCCCGGCGCGGGATGGTCAGCCGCATCGGCGGCAGGTCGTCGCCGGGATCACGCCAGTCGCTGTCATCTTGATAGTGCCGCTCGTCGACATAGCTCAGCACATATTCGCGTCCATCCGGCGCGATGCGCGAACGCTGGATAACGTCGCCATAGCGGTTGCGGATGGTGACGATCCGGACACCGTTGTCACGCTCGACGATTTCCCGGGTGCGATCGCCCGACAGATCCTCATAGTAGACTTCTTTGGCACCGCGGGTGACGCGCGGGGCGTCATTGCTCTGGACAAATGTCTGGTTGTTGAACTGTAGGATGACGCGATCGCCGAGTTTCCTGACGACGTCGACGCCTTTCGGACGCCGACGATCGCGGGCGATCTCATCGGGCGCACGCTCTACGCGCGTGCCCTTCTCCTCGGTCACCGGGACGATCTTCTCGGGCTTGATCTCCTGCTGTGCGGCCCTGTCGTCGGTGGGCGGCGGACCCTGGTCGACGGGAGCAGCCACCGGCTTGCGGCCCTGATCGCCACCTTGCTGGGCATTTTGCCCGCCATTCTGCTGCTCGCCATCCTGCTGAGCATTCTTGTCGCCACGTTTGCGGCCGCCGCCCCTGCGCTCGACGTCCTTCTGGCTGTCCAGGATGGGAGCGGCGTTTGGATCGGCCGGTGCTTCGCCTTGCACCGGGTTTTCGCCCTGTGCCGGTGCTGCCGTCTGACCATTGGCCGGTTGTTCGCCGGTGGTGGGTTGTTCGGCCGTCGCCGGCTGCTCGCCAACAGGTTTCCTGCCGTGCTTCTTCGTCGTGTCCTGGGGCTGCTCGCCTTGGGCCGCCGGCTGCTCGCCGGCAGGGGCCGTCGCCTCTCCAGCGGGAGCTTCCTTCGGCGTCGGGGCGACTTCAGGTTGGGCTTGCTGATCCTGCCTGTTCTTCTTGCGCGGCTGGGCCTGCTCGCCGGGCTGATTGTCGTTGGCCGGCGCGACCTGTTCGGCCGGCGTCTGCTCGGTCTGCTGCTGCTGATCACGCTTCTTCCTGCGCGGCTGCTGTTCCCCTGCGGGTGCTGCCTGTTCGGCCGGCGCCTGCTCGGTCTGCTGCTGCTGGTCACGCTTCTTCCTGCGCGGCTGCTGTTCCCCTGCGGG
>NZ_RZRW01000602.1:0-3368 GCF_003998745.1 Mesorhizobium sp. M7A.F.Ca.US.014.04.1.1
GGTTTACGTCGACGGTGGCATCGAGGCCGCGCGACCGCATCTTCAAGGCAGAATCGGCGCGGACCAGATCCTCCAGCTGCATTTCGATGCCGATTTCGGAGCAGGTCCGCGCATCGACCAGCGCATTGAAGCGCGGCGCGATTTCACCTTCCGGCGCATCGGGAAATTTTTCGAAAAGCATATCGGCGACGACAAGCCCGAGCACGCGGTCGCCAAGAAATTCAAGACGCTGGTTGTTGGTGGCCGCCTTGACCGCACTGGAATGCGTCAAGGCGGTCTCAAGCAAACGGATATCCTTGAAGACGTAACCGGTCTTGGCCTTCACCAAACCGGCCAGTGTTTCGCCTGTCGGGCGCTTCAAAGCCATCAATTGACGAAGTGGAACAGGCGCGAAGCGCGCATCAGCGACGGCCATTTCCAGATTTCGAGAGGGCTCGCCTTGCCGGCGATCGAGAAGAAGACAAGATTGGCGCGGCCAACCAGATTTTCCGCGGGAACGTAGCCGACGGTGAAACGGCTGTCGGCGGAATTGTCCCGGTTGTCGCCCATCATGAAATAGTGGCCGGGCGGCACGTCGAATTCGCGGGTGTTGTCGCCGATCGAGTTCGAATTCAGGTCAAGCGTGTCGTAGCTGACGCCGTTGGGCAGGGTTTCGCGATAGACATCGATCGGGCGCGATTCCTCGGTGATGTCGGGATTGTCGATTTGGCCTGTTTTCACGCGCGGCACGCCGACACCGTTGATGAAAAGCTGGCCGTCCTTGACCTGGATCTTGTCACCCGGCAGGCCGACAACGCGCTTGATGTAGTCGACGGACGGATCAGGCGGGAATTTGAAAACCGCCACGTCGCCGCGCTTCGGCTCGGAGCCCCAGATGCGGCCCGAAAAAATATCGGGTCCGAAAGGCAGCGAATAGCGCGAATAGCCATAGGACCATTTGGTGACGAACAGATAGTCGCCTTCCAAAAGCGTCGGCCGCATCGATCCCGACGGGATCGAAAAAGGCTGGAACAGCAGCGTGCGGATGACCAGGGCGAGCAAAAGCGCCTGGACGATGACGCTGACGGTCTCGCCAAGCCCGCCGGATTTCTTCTCGGATTTTTCAGCCACGCTCATGTCGTCCTCGATTGTGCGTTGGATGGTATAGAGTCTCGGCGCGCGCTGGGCAACGTCAATGCCGGTCGTCAGAGGCAATCAATGTGGCGCTTCTTCGACGGGCAGCGCCTCGATGATCACAAAGGCTTGAGCGAGCGGGAAATCATCCGTGATGGTGAGGTGGATTGCCGCCCGATAGCCCTTTGGCAGGATTTTGGCCAGCCTGGCCTGCGCTCCTCCCGTCAACGCCATGGTCGGCGCGCCACTGGGCAGGTTGACGACACCCATGTCGCGCCAGAACACGCCCTGCGCCAGTCCGGTGCCCAGCGCCTTGGCGCAGGCCTCCTTGGCGGCGAAACGCTTGGCATAGGAGGCCGCGCGGGCGCGTCGATTGTCCGAACGCGCCTGTTCGATGTCGGTGTAGATTCTCTGGACGAAGCGCTGGCCGTGACGCTCCAGCGATTTCTCGATGCGTCTGATGTCGATCAGGTCGCTGCCGATGCCGATGATCATCGCGCAGTGGAACCGATGCTTGCGCCGGGATGGGACGATTGCGCATGCCGGCTTGCGCGCTCGGCCAGGCGTTTGCGCCGCTGTTCGCGGAAAGCGTTCATGCCCCAGCGCGTGATGGCGTAGAACAGCAGCCCGAAGATCAAGCCGAGCGGAACCGCACCGATCAGCATCGGTTCAAGGACCGGTTTCCACAATTGCGCGAAGGAGAGGTTGTGCAACATCTCGCCCAGATGCGCCGGCGGCCCATGTGTCGGCAACCGGTCATGCAGGATGAGCTTGCCCGTTTCCCACGACGCGCCCCATAGCAACGGGAAGGTCAGCGGGTTGCCGAAAAAAACCGCGCCAAGCGCCGCCGCCACCAGATTGCCGGCTATCACCCAGCACAGGATGGCAGCGATGATGAAATGGAAACCGACGGGGAAGAATGAAGCGAAGACACCGGCCGCAACGCCGGCCGCCACCGCATGCGGTGTGGCCTTCAGCCGCAGGATGCGCTTGGAAAAATACTGAAGCGAGCGCGAAAACGAGCGGCGCGGCCAAAGATAGGTACGCACCCGCTCATAAAGGCCATCAGGCTTGCGGCGTCGAAATAGCACTCTGTTCCCGTTCCACAGCGCCCGCAACGGCACCTTCAGCCGGGCGTGGCAGCCACATCTTGCGCTTGACGATCACCCTATGGCAATCGCCAGCTTATATAACAACGCGCTGGCGCAAGAACAACCAAACACCTTTTGTGCGCCGCGCTTGTCGCCGCCCTTCGGGGCGGCAGGTCTTGCTTCGAACATTGGACAATCGCGGCAAATTTAAGGAACGGCAGTCGCATCGCCGAAAGGCACAGCGCCGCCAGCGGCTACGGCAGGTATTCGCTGACCTCGACCAGATTGCCGTCCGGGTCGCGGAAATAGACCGACATCATTGGACCTCGGGCCCCGACACGTTCAACCGGGCCGAGTTCCACCACCACACCATTGGCCGCGAGCCGCGCACGGACCTCATCCAGTGGCCGCTCGGTGATCAGGCAGAAATCACCTGATCCTGATGTCGGCGACTTCGCCTTTGGCTCGAAAGTCCGGCCGACCTCATGCACATTGATCTTATGGCTACCGAAAGCCAGCGCCGTCGGTCGATCCGCCGCGTCGATGCGCTCAAAACCCAGCACGCGCTGGTAAAACTCACAGGTCACTTCCAGCGAAGCGACCGTCAGCACGAAATGATCGATGCCGGCGATCATTTCCAATTCGTCTTCACGCATGTCGGCATGCCCCGTCAGATGTTGCGGCTGCCGGGCTTGATCGCCGGGATGGCGGCAAGCTCCGGCGGCAGCCGGTCGGCCGGATAGGCCGGGACCTCATACTCGGCAAGCGCGATGAGCGGCACGCCGACATCAGTCTTGCCGGCCGAACGGTCGATGATGCAGGCCGCGGCAACCACCTCGGCGCCAAGCTCGCGCAGGCACTCGATGGTCTCTCGGATCGACAGGCCGGTGGTGACGATGTCCTCGACGATGACGACACGCGACCCCCTGGCGATCTCGAAGCGGCGCAAGCGGAACTCGCCCCCCTCCCGCTCGACCCAGATCGCCGGCACGCCGAGATGACGTGAGGTCTCATAGGCCGGGATCAGCCCGCCGATCGCCGGGCCGACGACATAGTCGATCTTGCCGGGCACGCCTGCGCGGATCTTCTCCGCCAGCGCCTTGCACAGAAGCTCGGTCTTGTCGGCATGCATGAACACGCGCGCCTTCTGCAGGAAGACCGGAC
>NZ_RZRW01000603.1:0-3367 GCF_003998745.1 Mesorhizobium sp. M7A.F.Ca.US.014.04.1.1
GAAGAAGGACAAGGCAGGCAACATCCTCAAGGATGCCGCCGGCCATCCGGTCGTCAATCCGGCCAAGTTCAAATCGGTCGCCCGCAAGGCGATCCGCGAAATCGGCTACGAGCAGGCCGGCTTCCACTGGAAAACGGCGAAGATCGAGGTTCTGCTGCACGGCCAGTCGCCTGACATCGGCCAGGGCGTCGACAACGCTGCCGACCGTCAGGGCGAAGAGGGTGCCGGCGACCAGGGCATCATGTTCGGTTATGCCTGCCGCGAGACGCCGGATTTGATGCCGGCGCCGATCTACTACAGCCACAAGATCCTCGAACTGCTGGCTGCTGCCCGTCACGAAGGCAGCGGTGAAGCCGGCAGGCTCGGGCCGGATGCCAAGAGCCAGGTCACCGTTCGCTATGTCGATGGCAAGGCCGCCGAGGCGACGCAGATCGTGCTGTCCACGCAGCATCTCGATGCGAGCTGGGATTCAAAGAAGGTCCGCAAGGTCGTCGAACCCTATATCCGCGAGGCGCTGGGCGACCTCAAGATCGCCGACGATTGCATGTGGTACATCAATCCGACCGGCAAGTTCGTCATCGGCGGGCCGGACGGCGACGCCGGCCTGACCGGCCGCAAGATCATCGTCGACACCTACGGTGGTGCCGCACCCCATGGCGGCGGCGCTTTCTCCGGCAAGGACACCACCAAGGTGGATCGTTCGGCAGCCTATGCGGCGCGCTACCTGGCCAAGAACGTGGTGGCGGCGAAACTCGCCGACCGCTGCACCATCCAGCTTTCCTACGCCATCGGCGTCGCCCAGCCGCTGTCGGTCTATGTCGACTTGCATGGTACCGGCAAGGTCGACGAGGCAAAGCTCGAGGACGCGCTGCGCACGGTGATGGATCTGTCGCCGTCGGGCATCCGCCGTCACCTCGATCTCAACAAACCGATCTACGCCAAGACGTCGTCCTACGGCCATTTCGGCCGCAAGGCCGGCCGTGATGGGTCTTTCTCCTGGGAAAAGACCGATCTCGCCAAGGCGCTCAAGGACGCGGTCGCCGCCTGACAGCGGCGCCGCGAAGTCCCGCCATGGATCCGAAGGACAGACCAAGCCGCGCGACCGAAGCCTTTTTCGGTCGCCGGCGCGGCAAGACCATGCGTCCGCAACAGGCGGCCGCGCTGGAAAGCGGCTTCGGTGTATATCGGCTCGATCTGGCGGCCGAGCCGCCGGCCGATCTGCAAACTCTGTTTCAGACCGATGTCAGCGCGGTTCGCCTCGAGATTGGCTTCGGCGGTGGCGAACATCTCCTGCACCGCGCGACCGAGGCGCCTTCGATCGGCTTTATCGGCGTCGAGCCCTTCGTCAACGGCATGGCCAAGATGATGATGGCGGTGCGCGAGAAACCGCTCGCCAATCTGCGGGTTTATGACGACGACGCCACAAGGCTGCTCGACTGGCTGCCGCAGGCCTCGCTCGGCGGCCTCGATCTGCTCTATCCCGACCCCTGGCCGAAGAAGAAACACTGGAAGCGACGTTTCGTAAGCCCGGTCAATCTCGAGCGGTTCGCGCGCGTGCTGAAGCCTGGTTCAAAATTCCGCTTCGCCTCCGACATCGACACTTATGTCAACTGGACCTTGCTGCATTGCCGCGCGCATGGCGCGTTCGCATGGCAGGCTTGCGAGGCGGCGGACTGGCACCGGCCCTATGATGGTTGGCCGGGCACCCGTTACGAGGCCAAGGCCATTCGTGAGGGCCGGCGGCCGGCCTATCTTACCTTCATTCGGAAATAGGCTCGCGGTCTTAGAGCAATTCCAGGAAAAGTGTGAAACGGTTTTCCGTCCGGAATTGCGTCAAAGCTAGAATCGGCGGCCGATGCGATCGAAGGCGGCAGGCTCGACGCCGAGGTTGCGCAGGTCGTCGGCGCGCGGCCTGCGACCGGCTTCTACGGCCCGTGAAGCGGCCACGGCGCTGCCGAATACGGTGAAGAAGTCGCCTATTGCAGAAAATATCTTGCGATTGCTCATGATCATGTCCTTTCGCGCACGTGTGACGCACGGCCACCTTTGTGCAGCGCAGCGTAAGTAGGTGCGTTTCAGCGCCAATCCCATTGGGGCCGCCGCATGGGCGCCATGCGCTCCATGCAACGCTGGCGGGGGCCACCTCGATGGCAGCGTTGCCCGACCAGCATAGCGGGCTTGAAACACAGGCCGCGATCGTCTATATCAGCCTCAAATTCTTGGTCGGTATGACGAAGAGTGGGTCCACCCGGTCCCGCTCTTTTTTATTACCTGCCGATAACTTGGTAGAGAACGACAGGGCTTCAATGACTGCAACGGCAAGCGAGGGCGACGATCGCATCATCCGCGAAAGCGGCATCGATGCGCGCATCGCGCTGATCGTCCAGCCGGTTCTGCGCGGCATCGGCTTCCGCCTCGTGCGGGTGCATCTGTCGGGCCAGAACGGGCTGACGCTGCAGATCATGGCCGAACGCGAGGACGGCACCATGACCGTCGAGGATTGCGAAGAGGTCAGCCGCGCGGTGTCGCCGGCGCTCGATGTCGATGATCCGATCGAAAAGGCCTACCATCTTGAAGTCTCGTCGCCCGGCATCGACCGGCCGCTGGTCCGCAAATCGGATTTCACGACCTGGACGGGTCATCTGGTGAAAATGGAAACATCGATCGTCGTCGCCGACCGCAAGCGCTTCAAGGGCAAGATCGCCGAAGCCGGCGAAGACGATGTGCTGATCGAGCGCGACAAGGCAGCCTATGGCGAGGAGCCGACGGTGCGCGTCCCCTATGACGCGATTGCCGATGTGCGCCTGATCCTGACCGACGATCTCATCCGCGATGCCCTGTCGAAGGACAACAGGGCGCGCAAGGAAGCCAAGAAGCGCCGTGGCGAACCGGACGACGACGAGTCGGGTGCGGAAGCGGACGCCACGGAAGAACACGAACAGGAACTATGATTGAGCTGCCGGGCGCAAAGGTCCGGCAAACAAGCTCGGGAGAAAAACGATGGTTGTAAGCGCCAACAGACTTGAATTGCTGCAGATCGCCGACGCGGTCGCGCGTGAAAAGTCGATCGACAAGTCGATCGTCATCGCCGCCATGGCCGATGCGATCCAGAAGGCGGCGCGCTCGCGTTACGGTCAGGAGACCAACATCCGCGCCGACATCAACCCGAACACCGGTGAGATGAAGCTGCAGCGGCTGATGGAAGTGGTCGAGAAGGTCGATGACTACGCCACGCAGATCGCCATTTCCTCGGCTCGCGAGCGCAATCCCGACGCCCAGCTCGGCGACTTCATTGCCGAACAGCTGCCGCCCATGGATTTCGGCCGCATCGCCGCCCAGTCGGCCAAGCAGGTCATCGTCCAGAAGG
>NZ_RZRW01000604.1:0-3364 GCF_003998745.1 Mesorhizobium sp. M7A.F.Ca.US.014.04.1.1
ACAGTCCGTACGCGCCGTATCCGGCTTCCGCGGTCGGCCGCTGCGCCTCGGCCTTCAGTTCCGCGCCCGGCGCGAAGACCGAACGCACCATCTCGAAGCTACCGCCGAGATCGGGCGACAGAAGCTCCTCCACCAGGCCGGATTCGCTTGTGCCAAGCGTGCGGCGCCTGCCGGCGCGCACGACCACGCCGCGCTCGCTTTCGACAGGTACGTCATGGCTGAAGAACAGGCTGATCGGCACGCCGAACAGTTCGGCGAAGGCTCTGAGGTCACCGAGCGACGGCGTCGACAGGCCACGCTCGACCTGGCTGACCCAGCCGACCGAACGGCCTAGCTTCAGGCCGATCTCGGCGAGCGTCAGCCCGCGCGCCTTGCGCAGGGCCCTGATGTCGCCGGCCAGCACGCGTTCGTCAGGTCCCTGCAATGTTCTTGCGGTAGTCGAAGGCAAAACGCTCTCTTTATGAAAAATCACCGACAAATTTCATGAGAAATCAAGCTCATGAAAAAATCAAGCAGATTTTCACGGATGCACAAGATTTGCTTGCGCGATTTTGACGGTTCATGCAAAGGCTCCGCCGAGAGCGGCGAGTGGGGACGTCCGATCGAGACAAAGGGTAAGGGACGGCCCATGCTGGAAAATAACCCCCGAATCGAGGGCGACGCCGAGATTGTCGACGAGGCGATCCTGTCGCGCCGTTCGGTGCGCGCATTCCTGCCCGACATGGTCGAAGACGACACCATCCGCGCCATTCTGGCGGTTGCGGCGCGCGCCCCATCCGGCACCAACATGCAGCCATGGAAGGTCTATGTCACCAAGGGCGAGAGCAAGCAGCGCATATCGGACGCCATTCTCAATTCCGGCATTCGCGCCGAAAAAGCCGATTGGGACGAGTACCGGTATTATCCCACGCAGTTCTTCGAGCCGTATCTGACGCGACGCCGCGCCAACGGTTTCGGCCTCTATGGCGCGCTCGGCATCGGTCGCCGCGAGGTCGACAAGATGCGCGCCCAGCACGACCGCAACTTCGTCTTCTTCGACGCGCCGGTCGGCATGATCTTCACCATCGATCGCCGCCTCAACCAGGGTTCATGGATCGATTACGGCATGTTCCTGCAGAACATCATGGTCGCAGCTAGAGGCAGGGGTCTGCACACCTGTCCGCAGGCGGCGTTCGCGCCCTATCACCGGCAGATCAGGCCGGTGCTCGACATTCCGGACGAGGAGATCGTCGTCTGCGGCATGGCGCTTGGTTATGAAGATACGTCAAAACCTGAAAACGCCTTCCGCACCGACCGCGTGCCGCTGCAAGAGTGGGTGACGTTCAGCGAATAAGCCAGCCGGCCTCATTCCGTGTTCATCTGTGCGCCGTGGCCGCTGACATGGGCGCCGTCCTGGGGTGTCAGCTTGAGATAGGCGAGCAGCGCGCAGAGCGTGATGATGCCCTCGATCACGAACAGGATGCGGAAATCGTCGGCGACGGCGGGGCCGCCGCCCGCCAGAAACGACAATGCCGCGGCGGCCAGGCCGACGCTGATCGCCACCGCCAGCTGCCATAATATGTAATAGAGCGCGCTGAAACGGGCGAGCTGCTCGGGCGCGATGTCGGAATAGGCGAGGTTGCCGGTCGAGGCCCATTGCGCGGAGCGGAAGACGCCGAAGACGAAGATGTAAGTGAGCACGATCCACACCGGCGTCGTCGCCTGCATCAGCGCGAAGCCGGCAACCAGGGCGGCGACGATGGGCGTGTTGTAGACCAGCACGCGGCGAAAGCCGAAACGGTTGAGGACACGCGGCATGAAGAACCGCATGGCCACCGAGCCGACCGCGGCTACGAAGGTCAGCGATCCCGCCTGCACCGCGCTCATGCCGAAGCCGAGCTGGAACATCAGCGGCAGCAGGAAGACGACCGAGCTAAGGCCGATCGTGTCCAGCCCGCCGCCGGTGAGGAACGAAATGCGGAAGGTACGGATGCGCAACAGCTTGAGATCGAGCAGCGGATTGCGCACGCGCAGGCAGTAGAACGAGGCGATGGTCAGGATGACGAGCGCCAGCGCCAGTTCGCCGGCGATGATGCCGCCCGCGGCGTCCTTGGCGGCAAGCGAATCCATGCCGAAGACCAGCAGGACCATGCCGCTGCCGACCAGCAGGAAGCCCGGAAAATCGAACGGCGTGCGCACGGGCTTGGTCATCGTCGGAAACAGCGAGGCGGCAAGAATTGCCGCCGCCAGCGCGAACGGCACGTTGATGAAGAAGATCCAGCGCCAGGAAATGTAGGTGGTCAGCGCACCGCCGACGAGCGGACCGACCAACGGTCCGGACTGGCCGGCCAGCGAGATGTACATGTTGATCTTGAGCGTTCGGCTGCGCGGAAAAGTCGACAGGATGACGACCTGGCCTAGTGTGCCCATCAAGGCGCCGCCGAAGCCTTGCAACGCACGCGCACCAACCAGCGTCCAGATGTTGTCGGACAGCCCGCAAAGCGCCGACGAGGCGGCGAACACCAGCAAGGCAAAGCAGTAGACGTTGCGCAGGCCGAAGCGGTCGGCGGCCCAGCCGCCAAGCGGCATCGAGATGATCAGGCTGGCGACATAGACGGTGATCAGCAGGCCGAGCTGGCTGGGCGGACGGCCGAGGCTTTCGCTGATGCCCGGCAGCGCGGTCACCACGACATTCTGGTCGAGGCTGGTCATGAACACGCCGCAGGCGACCGTCAGCGGCAGCAGGAGCAAGGCTCTGGCCGGCACATCGGCGCGATCCGTGGCGCCGGCGGATAGTTCTGCGGTCATGGAGATGTTCGAACCAAACGAATGTGCCGACTCTTGAAGAAGGGATTTCATATCCCTGGGCCGGTTGGGCGGCCGCATTTTCGCACCATGGGCGCCTGCGGCCTGAGTCTCTAGCGGCAGAAACGGCTGGCGTTGATGCCAGAAGCAGGAGCGATGCGACCTTTCGGCGCCGCCTATTGCACCTCGTAGCCGACTTCCTCGCTGGCGTGGCAGAGCGCCTTCCAGAACGAGCGTGCAAACGAGCGGAAGACATAGATGTCGAACTGGTCGGCGCCGGTGCGCTGGATCTGGGCGAAGACGTCGTGATGAGCGGTCGAGCGGCCGGCGCCATTGGGAAAGGCCGGCAGCGAAAAGTCGATGGCGAAGAATTTCGCCAGCACCCATTCGGCCTTCGGCCCGGCAATGCGGATGGCGGTGCGGCCGTGCGAGAGATCGGTCACCGTGCCGATGGCCGAGGTCACCACCTTGGCAAAGGCAGCGGCCAGCCCTTCGGCCTCGTCGGCAACGGTGAACTTTCCCGGCGCGAAGCCGAACACTGACTTGACCCCGTCGCTCACTCCGCCGCCGGCGCCATCGG
>NZ_RZRW01000605.1:0-3356 GCF_003998745.1 Mesorhizobium sp. M7A.F.Ca.US.014.04.1.1
CGATGGGTTATGGCCTGCCGGCAGCACTCGGCGTGCAGATCGCGCATCCCGACGCTTTGGTCATCGACATTGCCGGCGACGCCTCGGTGCAGATGACGATGCAGGAGATGAGCGCGGCGGTGCAGCACAATGCGCCGATCAAGATCTTCATCCTCAACAACCAGTATATGGGCATGGTGCGGCAGTGGCAGCAGTTGCTGCACGGCAACCGGCTGTCGCATTCCTATACCGAGGCGATGCCGGACTTCGTCAAGCTGGCCGAGGCCTATGGCGGCCACGGCATTCGCTGCGAAAAGCCGGACGAGCTGGACGACGCGATCAAGGAGATGATCTCGGTCAGGAAGCCGGTGCTGTTCGATTGCCGCGTGGCGACGCTCGCCAACTGCTTCCCGATGATCCCGTCGGGCAAGGCGCATAACGAGATGCTGTTGCCCGACGAGGCGACCGACGAGGCGGTGGCCAATGCCATCGACGCCAAGGGCAGGGAACTGGTGTAGCCGGCAGAACCAAGGCAGGGCTGTCGCGAGAAAGCCCTGCGCAAACAAAGAATTAGCTCAAGAGCTTGAAATCGAGATTCATGTCATGAACGCACAGCTACAACCGACCGGTTCGGCCTATTTTATCGCCAAGGAAACGGAAAAGCCGGAAAACCACACGCTTTCCGTGCTGGTCGACAATGAGCCGGGCGTGCTTGCCCGGGTCATCGGCCTATTTTCCGGGCGCGGCTACAACATCGAGAGCCTGACCGTCTCCGAGACCGAGCATGAAAAACACCTGTCGCGCATCACCATCGTGACGCGCGGCACGCCGCATGTGCTGGAGCAGATCAAGCACCAGCTGGAGCGCATCGTGCCGGTGCACCGCGTCGTCGACCTGACCGTGCGTTCGCATGAATCCGGCCAGGAGCGGCCGCTGGAACGCGAACTGGCGCTGGTCAAGGTCGCCGGCATCGGCGAGGCCCGGGTCGAGGCGCTGCGGCTGGCCGATGCGTTCCGCGCCAGCGTCATCGACGCCAACACCGAGCATTTCATCTTCGAGATCACCGGCAAGGGCTCCAAGATCGATCAGTTCATCGCCATCATGAAGCCGCTCGGCCTGGTCGAAATCTGCCGCACCGGCGTGGCGGCGTTGAACCGCGGCCCGCAGGCGATGTAGGCCTTCGGTGCTGGCGCCGGGCGCGCCAGCCAGCTTCCACAGTGAGGCTTCTGGCCCCGCTGTGGGCCGTCCGTGGGCCTTTGCGGGTTGCCTAGAAAAGACAACGATCCTGACTTGTCGGGGAGGATATCCATGTCGCTTGACGCTTTCCTTGCCCTGCTTGTCTACGCCTTGGTGACTTCGATCACGCCGGGGCCGAACAATCTCATGCTTCTGGCATCGGGCGTGAATTTCGGCATCGTCAGAACCGTTCCGCACATGCTTGGCATCAGCATGGGTTTCCTCGTGCTGCTGCTTGCCGTCGGTCTTGGCCTTGGCGCTGTGTTGACGGCGTTTCCGGCGCTGCATACCGCGCTCAAGATCGCCGGCGGCGCCTATCTTTTGTACCTCGCCTGGAAGATCGCCATGTCGCGCACGCTGACCGGCAAGGGCGAGACGAAGGCGCGGCCGATGCGCTTCATCGAGGCGGCTGCATTCCAGTGGGTCAATCCCAAGGCGTGGGTGATGGCGATCACCGCCATGGCCGTCTATGCCAATGCCGAGCACCCGTTCCTGTCGGTGGTGTTGATCGCTGTGGCCTTCACCATCGTCAATTTGCCGAGCGTCTCGGTGTGGGCTGGGTTCGGCACCGCGCTGCGCGGTTTCCTGTCGGACCCGGTACGGCTGAAATGGTTCAACATCGCCATGGGCGTGCTGCTGGCGGCGACGCTTTGGCCGATGCTCAAATAGGTCGAGACGCGCACATTCTGGTCGTCTCAGGCCGGAAGGCGATGGCTCGCAAGCCGTCGGATGGGGATTCAGCCCGTGTTGCACATCCATTGTGCAGTGCACATTAAATCTTCGTAATGCCGTGTTTTGGCCCTTTTCCGACAAAGGCGCGTCCTATCTATTCGGCGAAATCGCGGCAACGGGCCGTGATTTGCGCTAGAGTAGAACCATCGGACCACGACGTGTCGGGTGGAGAGGGCCTTTGACCATGCGTGGAAAAGTCGTTCTTTCGTTGCTTGCCGTCGCCTGTGCGGGCGCGGCCTGGCTCTATGTGTCTCCGGACGCGCTGAGCAAGGCTCAGCAGCTCATCGGCGCAAAGCAGGTCGCTGCCGCGGACAAATCGGCAACCGGCAAGCCGGCAGCGGGCGACAAGGCGGCAGGTGGCGGCGGTGCCGCCCGCTCGGCTTCCATCCTCTCGGCCGTCGCCTCGACAGCCGATTTCCCGATCCGGCGTTATGCGATCGGCTTCGTCTCGTCTCCCGCCGTCGTCAACATCAACGCGCGGGTGTCCAGCCAGATCGTCTCGATCGACGTCAAGGATGGGCAGATGGTCAGGGTCGGCGACGTTCTGTTCTCGCTCGATGACCGGGCGCTGAAGGCGCAGCTTGCCAAGGATCAAGCGGCGCTCGCCAAGGATCAGGCGATGCTCGCCAGCTCGCAGTCCGATCTCCAGCGCGCCAAGGATCTGGTTGCCAAGCAGGCCGGCACGCAGCAGACCTACGACCAGGCCGTCGCCGCGCAGAAGGCTGCCGCTGCGACCGTTGACGCCGACAAGGCGACAATCGACGCCGACAATGTCCAGCTTGGCTTCGCCACGATCACGGCGCCGATTTCCGGCAGGCTGGGTGCGGTCAGCGTCGCCGTCGGCGATCTCGTCACCGTCAGCAATGGCAACAGCAGCACGGCGACCCCGCTGGTGACCATCACCCAGATGGACCCGCTGCAGGTCAACTTCAATCTGCCGGAAAGCAATCTCGCCCTGCTGCACAAGGCGCTTGCCAATCCGCAGCAGGGCGCGGTGACACTGACCAAGGATGGTGACGCGACGCCGATCGGCAAGGGCACGCTCGATTTCGTCGACTCCAGCGTCGACACTGCGTCGGGCACTATCGCGACGCGGGCAAGTATTCCCAATGCCGACCTTTCGCTATGGCCCGGCCAGTATGTGAATGTCGTGCTCGACGCCGGCATCATGCCGCAGATGACATCGGTTCCTACCGTCGCCGTGCAGCCAAGCCAGAAGGGCCCTTTCGTCTATGTGGTCAAGCCGGACAACACGGTCGAGATGCGGCCGGTGCAGGTGGCGCTGACCGAAGGCGACAACAGCGCCATCAGCCAGGGGCTGAAAAGCGGTGAGAAGGTTGTCACCGAGGGCCAGACACGGCTGAAGGACGGCGCCGCGGTGCATGAAGGCAAGACCACGGCGGGTGCCG
>NZ_RZRW01000606.1:0-3342 GCF_003998745.1 Mesorhizobium sp. M7A.F.Ca.US.014.04.1.1
CCAATACCGCATTCCTGTCGGTGACCGACACCTACGACGCCAACAACGCCTATCTCGACGTGGCCAAGGTGCGTGACTTCGCCGATGCCGGGCTGACGCCGAACCAGATCGCCACGGGCGAAGGGCTGGACAGCCTGACTAGCGGGGCTGTGTTCGGCGCCGTCGCCGGGTTGGCCACCGATGCCGAGGCACGCGCTGCCTTCGACCAGCTGTCAGGCGAGATCCATGCCTCGGCTAAGGGCATGCTGGTCGAGGACAGCCGCTTCGTCCGTGATGCGGCGACGTCGCGCATTCGTGCCGCTTTCGGCGATGGCAGCACTGCTGCCCTGCCGGTGATGGCCTATGGCGAAGGCGGACCGGAAATGGTCGCCGCCGACACCGATCGCTTTGCAGTCTGGGGCCAGGCTTTCGGGTCCTGGGGCAACACCGACAGCGACGGCAACGCCGCCGCTTTCGATCGTTCGACGGGGGGCCTGCTGGCGGGCGCCGACACGCTGGTGGGCGGCTGGCGTGTCGGTCTGCTTGGCGGTTACAGCCATGCGAACTTCGATGCCGATGATCGCAGCTCCAGCGGCGACGCCGACAACTACCATCTCGGTCTCTATGGCGGCACCAACTGGGGCGCCATCGCTTTCCGAACCGGTGCGGCCTACAGCTGGAGCAGCCTGTCGACAAAACGCTCGGTCGCCCTCAACGGATTTGCCGATCAACTTTCGGCCGACTATGACGCCGGCACCGCGCAGATCTTCGGCGAACTTGCCTACAAGGTCGGTAGCAGCGGGCCCGATGCCGAGGGCTTCAAGTTCGAGCCCTTCGTCAATCTCGCCTATGTCAGCGTGCACACCGACGGCTTTACCGAAAAGGGCGGCGCGGCAGCGTTGACCAGCGCGGGTTCCACCACCGACGCCACCTTCACCACGCTCGGCCTGCGCGGCTCGACCGGTTTTGCGCTCGGCAACATCAATGCGACAGCGCGCGGCATGCTCGGCTGGCGGCACGCTTTCGGCGATACCACGCCGCTGTCGACGGTCGCCTTTGCCGGCAGCGATGCCTTCACCATCGCCGGCGTGCCGATCGCCACGGACAGCGCCGTGATCGAGGCCGGCATCGACCTCAAAATGTCGGCAAATGCGACGCTCGCCCTGTCCTATTCCGGACAGTTCGGCGGTGGCGCTGTCGACAATGGCGCTAAGCTCGATCTCGCGGTGAAATTCTGACGGCGAGAGGTGGCGATCATCAGGAAGCGCCGTCACCTTGGTTGCAAGATTAGCCAGAGACTGATGGAGGCAGCATGGTCAAGTTGATGGGCGATTTCCACACGAAGCATGAAAGCGGCTTTACGCCAACAGAGGGGTGTAAACTGCCGTTCGACGCGGACATTCTGGAAGGTGAGGCCAAGGCGCGAAAGCAATTGCTTGGCCATCAGAACGCTTTCCTTCCCAAGCCCAAACGGTCCGCCAAAGACGTCGACCATCTGATCGAACAGATGGTCGCGTTCGACAAGATCCTGTCCGGGCACTATTGGCGAGAATATCGAACGGATCTGATCGCGGGGAACGTGCGTTCGGCGGTTGGCAAAGCAGGATCCATGCTTGATCTGGGCAAGTTGTCGCCACGACCGGCGACCAGCACAGTCATGATACCGCGCCTCAAATTGCCGGACTTCGACCCCGTTCCTTTTGGTCCGGTCGAACGGGGGGAGCGACAGATCATAGACCTGAGCTCGGTGGCTCGAGGAACCTACTTCGACAAGTGGTTCAACTACAATGGGCGCTGGACGCTCACCCAACTCTTCGATCACGCCGTGACTGATCCGGTACCCCTGTCAATGGATTTCGTCAGCGCCAACAATTTGGACCCATACGATGCGGATGGCCTGTGGGCTGCGAGCGAAACCGGCGTCTGGTTCACCTATGTGCCTGATATCGACGGCTACGTAACGCTTTTCTGGCTATCGGACCCACTTACCTATCGCCTGTTCACACAATACTCTCCGCGCGACGCGGACGGTTGGGCGAATGGTTGGCTCTCGGTGGAAGGGGTTGTCGGCATCTGGACACAAAATTCATTCGCAGGGCGCGACTATGTCGAGATAGCGAGCAGCAACGGCAATGCGCATGACACGCTGCAGGCAACCGGCGTCCTTTTCATTCACAACAGCACATACCCCGTCCAAGCCGGGAAACCGGTCAATGTGCTGATCGGAACGCGGTCGAACATATTTGGTGTCTGCGACGGAACTGGGATTAATTTCGGAGCGGGCGTTGTCGCGCGGATTGACCAGCCCATCTCCGTCTTCACACGAGCGGACCGGGAGCCATATTCGCCGTTCTATTAAACCGCGCAGGCGAGCCGATCTTCGGGGACTGGAGATCGTCGGGAGTGCGTCGCTAATCGCCGATGGCGCGAGTGCGGCCCGGTCGTCGCTTGCCGTCCTAGCAAATTGCAGTGAGCGCGACCCTGTCCGGTCCACCTGCAGCACCGATCGTCAGACGTACCGCCCCAACGGTGAACGCCCGAGAGCTGAAATCGCGAATGCCGACGATTGGACTGTCACGTCCTAGTCTAGTCTAGACCGCTACATGTTTTAGCCCTTCAAAGACCCAAGCGCGGCGAAGCCGAGCGCCACCAGGGCACCTCCCAGGACGATATCCGCATGCTTTCGGAAACGTCTGTAGAACCGCTGTGTTACAGGTTGGGAAATGCAAAGGCCAAGAAGACCAAACCAGGCGATCGCAATGGCAAACACCAATGCGACCACGGTTAGGTAAGTCGCCCCGCGGAGATTTAAGTTCAGCGTTGAAGAGGCGAAAAATATTGCAGTTGCGGGATTTGCCACCGCAGTGACAAAACCCAGCCGGAAGTGCCGAACGTTTGCGACCGGTTTCGGCTCATCCGGTCCCGTCTTGATCGACCAAGCTCGCCGCATCGAGTTTCATCCAATGAGGACCAGCAGTGCGCCGTAGAGGCTGGCGGCTATCTGATGCGCGATGCCCTCGTGCGGCAATGAACCGACCCCCGTCGCGACGACGGCCGCCAGCGAACTTGCGCCAAGGGCGATACCGGCGGCAGCGGAAAGCGCCGTAGCACGCGACGCGGTCAGCCCGGCCTGCGCAACGACGGCAAAATTGGCACCCGGCAGCATTGCCACGAGCGTATAGGAAACGGCAAACGGAAATAATCCGGCCGCGACAACGTATCCGGTTTCCATCATTGATTGGCCCCGCATCATCAACGACCTGCCCTACTTCATGGCTGGCCACTGCAAACCTAGCCAAAATCTGGCCGAAAGACGCGGCCCCGAACAATCGGCAAATGCCGACTGTTAGATTTTTTGTTCGG
>NZ_RZRW01000607.1:0-3333 GCF_003998745.1 Mesorhizobium sp. M7A.F.Ca.US.014.04.1.1
CGTTCGCAGCGTCAGTGCGACACCGGCGTTCACGGCTGTGCGCAGGCCGGCCAGACTGGCGCTGCCGGCAGCAATGCGGTAGCGGCGGCCGGCGGCATCGAGTGCGGCAAGTGCCGCTTCGCGAAAACCGCAATATGGATCGAGCAGCGCCAGCGGCAGTTCCTCCTGCCGCGTGGCCAGCCCCTTTTGTGAGCATAGCCATATCATCGGCTCGCGCAGCACCCCGACTTCCTCCGCCGCTGCCGTCTGGCGCCTGACGATCGCCAGATCGAGGCCGCCAGACTGCAGCGCCTGCGCCAACTCGGCGGAACGGCCGACCCGCAGTTCGATCCTGACGCGCGGATGGCTGCCGGCGAAAGCACGCAGCAGATCCGGCAGGCCGCTGTCGGCAAAATCCTGCGTCGTGCCGATGGCAACGCGCCCGGCAGCGCGGGCGCCCTTCAGCGCCAGCCAAGCCTCGCGATGGACGGCAAGAATGCGCTTGGCGTGGCCGACGAGATCCTCACCCGCCGGCGTCAAACCACGTCCCCGCCCCTGCGGCGCCAGCAGCGGCTCACCGACGACTTCCTCCAGCCGCTGCATCTGGGCGGTCACCGCCGAGGGCGAACGGCCGATGCTTGCAGCCGCCTGGGCCAGCGAGCCGCTGTCGACGAAAGCAAGGAAGGTTCGGAGCAGATCGGGATCGAGCGTTTCCATACTTCGATACTATCGAAGTATCATTTAAAAACAATTCGATTTTTTTGCCTAAAAGGTGGTGGCATGGTTGTTTCAACGGCGATCGGACGCCGCTCAAGCCAAGGAGAAGAAGAATGCCTATCATCAACATCAGCGTCACCGGCAAACCTGACGCGGCGCTTTCCGCTCGCATCGCAAAGGAGGCCACAGAAATCACCGCGACGCAGCTGCGCAAGGACCCGACGATCACGGCAGTTGCCGTGTCCTATGTCGATCCGCAGCACTGGTTCGCCGGCGGCAAGTCGCTGGCCGAGCACGGCACCAACACGTTCTGGCTTGATATCAAGGTGGTCGACGGCACCAACACCAAGCTTGAGCTGGAGGCCTATCTGAAGGCGATCTTCGCAGCCTTCGGCCGTCTGCTGGGCGGCGTGCACGAGGAGAGCTACGCCTTCGTGCATGAAGTGCCGGCAGCCGCTTACGGCTATGGCGGCAAGACGCAGGAATTTCGTTTCATCAGTGGACGGCTGCAGGCGGCGTGAGAAGCAGCTTCCCGCACCAAGGGAAGCAAAAGCTCCGCATTGACCTTGCTCCCACATCGTCTAGGTTCTGGCCGACACGGCCGCAAAGAGCCGAGATGCTAAAAACGTTGGGAGAGACGCGGCATGATCCTGACACTGGCGCTGCTTGCGGGTCTTGTTCTGGCCTGGCTCCTGATTGGCGTGGCGGAAAAATTCCGCCTCGGCCTACGCTTCACCCAGGCGCTGCTCTATGTCCCGTTCAAGCTTGCCTACCGGATCGGAGACAGCCGCATCAGGATCGCCCGCAAGGCGCAGGCCCCAGTCATCTACGTCATCTCTCATCAATCGCGCTTCGAGCCGGCGCTGATGCTGTCGCTGCTGCCGGAAGACACGCTGCATATTCTCGATGAGGTCTCGGCGCGCTCGCCGTGGCTCGAACCTTGGCGCGAGCTTGGCCGTACCATCGCCTTCAACGCCGAACATGTCTTCGTCAGCCGCCGGCTGGTGCGGGTGCTGAAGGGCAAGGGCCGGCTCGCTGTCTATCTGCCGGATGCAGTCGAGCCCGACGTCAAGACGTTTCGGTTGTTTCGTGCCGTCACCCGCATCGCCATGCAGGCCGATGCCAAGATCGTGCCGATCTTCGTCGGCGGCGCGCGCAGCCTGCCGGTGTCGTTGACGCCTGGGGACAAGGCGCCACGACACTGGTTTCCGCAACTGTCGATCAGCGTGCTGGAGCCGATGACCATCACTGAGTTGGTGGCGCGCAACCCCGAGCAGGCCTCGAACACCAACGCGCTGTTCGACCGTGTCGCCGAGGCGCGGCTCTTCGGCACCAACCTCGATCGTGGCCTGTTCCTGGCCATGCGCGATGCCGCCGACCGCGTCGGCGCTTCGCATATCATCATCGAGGACGTGATCTCCGGCGCGCTGAGCTACCGCAAGCTGTTCATCGGCGCCCGCGTCCTGGGCAGGCGCTTCGAGGCGGTAACGGCTCCGGGCGAGGCAGTCGGCGTGATGCTGCCCAATGCCAATGGCGTCGTGCTGTCGCTCACCGGCCTTCTGTCGGCCGGCCGGGTGGCGGCGATGATCAACTACACGGCCGGGCCGGCGAGCGTCACCGCGGCCGTGCGCACGGCGGTGATAAGGACCGTGATTTCGTCCCGCGCGTTCGTCGAGAAGGCCGACCTTGCCGATATCGTCGCGGCGGTCGAAAAGGGCGGCGCCAGGCTTCTCTGGCTCGAGGATGTGCGGGAGAGCGTCACCGCGCTGGACAAGCTTGCCGCCGCCTTGCTGTGGCGCTGGCCGCTGCAGCGACAGGACGCGGCCAAGCCGGCGGTGATCCTGTTCACCTCGGGCTCGGAAGGCACGCCGAAGGCAGTCGTGCTGTCGCACAAGAACCTTTACGCCAACGCCATGCAGGCTGAGGCGCGCATCACCATCTCGCCCGCCGACATCCTGCTCAACGTGCTGCCGGTGTTCCATTCGTTCGGCCTGACGGGCGGCACCATCCTGCCGCTGGTCACCGGGGTAAAACTGTTCCTCTACCCCTCGCCGCTGCACTACAAGATCATCCCCGAGGTTGCGCGCAAGGGGAAACCGACCATTATGTTCGGCACCGACACGTTCCTCGCCAACTATGCGCGTACCGCCAAGGACGGCGATTTTTCCAGCCTGCGCTTCGTCGTTGCCGGCGCCGAGGCGGTGAAGCCGGAAACCCGCCGCGTCTATCGCGAACGCTTCCAGGCCGAGATCATCGAAGGGTTCGGGCTGACAGAGGCGGCGCCGGTGGTTGCCGTCAACACGGCAATCCATGGCCGCGACGGTACCGTCGGGCGGCTGCTGCCGGCCATGCGCATGAAGCTTGAGCCGATCGAAGGCATTTCCGATGCCGGCCAATTGTGGCTCGGCGGACCGAACATGATGATGGGCTATATGACATCGGACCGCCCCGGTGAATTGCAGCCGCTGACGGGCTGGCACGACACCGGCGACATCGTCGCTGTCGACCGCGAAGGCTTCATCACCATTCGCGGCCGCGCCAAGCGCTTCGCCAAGATCGCCGGCGAGATGGTGTCGCTGGGTGCTGTCGAGATGCTGGTGCAGTCGTTGTGGCCGGAAGAACGCCATGCGGCGGGAG
>NZ_RZRW01000608.1:0-3322 GCF_003998745.1 Mesorhizobium sp. M7A.F.Ca.US.014.04.1.1
TCGGCATCCTGGTGCAGATCCGCCCGTTCATGGGCTTCGACATGCTATTGCCGATGTTTGCCGCCGCCATTCTCGGCGGCATCGGCAGCATCCCCGGCGCCGTGCTCGGCGGCCTGATCATCGGGCTCGCCGAGGCCGGTGCCGTGCAGCTGATCGGCGCCGAATGGCGCGCCGCCGTCTCCTTCATCATCCTGATGGCGGTGCTGTTCGTGCGGCCGATCGGCCTGTTTGGTGTGAGGGAACGCTGATGGATCTGATCGGCTACGGCGCCTTCTTCCTGACCACCGCGCTGATCTTTTCGCTGGTCACGCTGGGGCTCAATTTGCAGTGGGGCCTGACCGGCCTGTTCAATGTCGGCCTTGCCGGCTTCGTCGCCATCGGCGCCTACACCTCGGCATTGCTGACCACTCCCGACGACGCCGCGCGGCTGGGTGGCCTTGGCCTGCCGATCGTTGTCGGCTGGGCGGGCGCCATGGTCGTCGGCGGCATTGCCGCGGCGTTAACTGGCATGGCGACGCTGCGGCTCAGGTCCGACTATCTGGCGATCACCACCTTCGGCGTCGCCGTCGTCGTGCAACTGGTCGCGCTCAACGCGCAGAAACTGACCGGCGGCCCGTTCGGCATCGGCTTCATCCCGCGCCCCTTCGGCAGCCTTGCCGAGACGCCGCTGCTGTTCAACCTGTCGAACCTTGCCGTGGTCGCGGCGGTGACTCTGGTCGCCTATCTCGCTTTGGAACATCTGTCGCGCAGCCCGTGGGGCCGCGTGCTGAAGGCGCTACGCGAGGATGAGCGGGCGGCGATCTCGCTTGGCAAGAGCGCGCGTTTCTATCGCGTCCAGGCCTTCGCCGTGGGCGGCGCCATCATGGCACTGGCCGGCGCATTGCAGGCGCATTTCACCGGCTTCATCGCGCCGGACAATTATTTGCCGATCCTGACCTTCCAGGTCTGGGTGATGCTGATCGTGGGCGGCTCGGGCAGCAATCTCGGCGCCGTCATCGGCAGCATCCTGGTCTGGGCGATATGGGCTGGGTCGGGCACGCTGACCAGCATCCTGTTCCCGCCGGAACAGCAGGCTCGTGCCGCCGCGCTGCAGATCGCCGCCATCGGCGTCATGCTCTGCGTTATCCTGCTGGTCCGGCCGAACGGGCTGTTCGGCGACAGGCCACGGCGGCCTTGGCTCGGCAAGCGGACGAAGGTGACTACGGCCAAAAGCGTTTCCCCGTCATGAATGCCGCGGTTCGGCAGGAAGCGCATGGCGCTTCACTCTGGCTTGCCGTCAGCCGCGACCGCCGCAAACGGCCGGCGCTGCAGGGTAAGCTCGATGTCGACCTGGCCATTGTCGGCGGCGGCTTTTCGGGCCTTTCAACCGCGCTGCACGCCGCCGGCAAAGGCCTTTCCGTCGCCGTTCTCGAAGCCGAATTCATCGCCTGGGGCGCAACCGGCAGGAATGCTGGCTTCGTCGTGCCGAACTTCGCCAAGATGGACCCGGCCGACATACTGGCCCATCTCGGACCATCGCGTGGCGAAAGGCTGATCGATTTCGCCGCCGGCAGCGCCGACCTGGTTTTCCGCCTGATCCGGCAGCACGGCATCGACTGCGACGCCGTGCAGAACGGATGGATCCAGCCGGCGCATTCGCCTGCCGCCTTTGAAAAAGTCAAGTCACGTGCCGGGCAGTGGGCACAGCGTGGCCGGCCGGCAGTCACATTGGATCGGCAGGAAGTCGAAGCCCTGACAGGCGTGCCAGGCTATGTCGGCGGCTGGATGGACCGTTCCGGCGGCGTGCTCAATCCGGTCGCCTATGCGCGCGGATTGGCCGATGCGGCGGAGAAGGCCGGCGCAAAGATCTTCGAGCAGACGCGCGTCACCTCGGTTGATCGCATAGCCGATGGCTGGATGCTGAAAATGCCCTCTGGCTCGGTACGCGCGGGCAAGGTGCTGATCGCCACCAACGCCTATGGCTGGTCCCTCAATCCGTCGTTGCAGCGAACCTACTTCCCGCTGAAAGTCTTCCAGATCGCGACAGCGCCGCTACCTCGTGAAGTGCGCAACCGATTGCTTCCCGGCGGGCAAGGTGTCGGTGACACCAGACGCAATCTGTTCACCTTCCGCTTCGACGCCGAAAACCGGCTGATCAGCGGCGGCATGCATATCCTTGGCGCCGGTGCGGATACGCGCGTACCGCAGACGATCTGGCGAAGGCTCGGCCGGCATCTCGGTCTGCCCGACCTGCCGCCGCTTGCCTACAGCTGGTCGGGAATGGCAGCGGTCGAACCGGATTTCCTGCCGCACCTGATCGACCTCGGTCCGGGACTGATCGCCGGTCGCGCCTGCAACGGGCGCGGCATCGCCATGACGACGGCGATGGGCAAGGTTCTGGCCGACTGGGCCGCCGGCACCGACGCCCGCGACCTGCCGCTGCCCTTCGCGCCGCCGGCGCCAATACCGTTCCACGCCGTGCTGCGGCACGCGCCCAACATGCTGCTCGGCTGGAGCATGCTGCGCGACCGGCTGGACGGGACGAGCTAGGCCGACGGCTCCCTGGCAGCGTCAAGGTTTGCAGACAGCACAGCGGCCGCCACGGCGATGTCCTCTTCTATGAAAATCCGCACAGTGGGACCGCTGCGCTGCTCCAGTGCGGCGACGATCTTGCGATGCGCGTCGTTGGACTGCGGGATGTAGCGATCGGCCTGCATCAGCAGCTTGAGATAAGGCCCGACCCGCCCCCAGAGGTCGCGGATCATGTTCAAAAGGATCGGCGCGCCAGCATGCTGGTAGATGGCGAAGTGGAACGCCTCGTTCAATGAGAGATAGGCCCTGGCGTCGCCGGCCTCAATGGCACGCTGCATGCCGGCGAGCGTCGCCTGGATGTCAGCCAGCCCGCTTTCGCTCATCCTGGTCGCCGCCATCTCGCCCGCCAGTCCCTCGACGGCGATGCGGATGCGCGTCAGCTCCTCGAAGGCAGGCGCGGACAGCAACGGCACGATGACCGAGCGGTTGTTCTGCATCTCGAGCAGCCGCTCGGCGACAAGCCTCTGCAGCGCCTCGCGGATCGGTGTCGTCGAGATGCCGAACGTCTCGGCGAGCTTGCGGATGACCAGCGCCTGGCCCGGGCTGAAGCCGCCGGAAATCAGCTCCTGCTTGAGCGCGCCATAGGCGCGGTCATTCAGGGTCTGATGTTCGAGCTTCAGCATGCGCGGGCCGCTCCGATCACCAGTTCGACAGAGCGCGATCGAGCGTCTCGGCCAGTTGCTCGGCATTGTCCCTGGCAAAGGGCAGTGGCGGCCTGATCTTCAGCACATTGCCGCTCGGACCGAAGGAC
>NZ_RZRW01000609.1:0-3317 GCF_003998745.1 Mesorhizobium sp. M7A.F.Ca.US.014.04.1.1
GGGGCGCAGGTCGGGGAGATCGAAGTGCGCGGTCCACCCGTTGGGACGACGGCGCGGGTGGCAATGCAACTGGCCGCCCATGCCGGCCGCGGCGACATTATCGCGTCGCGTCTGATCGCCGATCTGGCGGCTGGGTCGGGCCTGCATTTCACCGACGCCGGGCGCATCAGTGTCGACGAGCTGGAGCAGCCGCTGGCGCTGGTCCATGCGACGTCCGAACAGCATCTGGAACCCGCCTGCCGGCCCAAACCCAAGACCGCCGAGCCGGCCGCATTGACGGCGCGCGAAAGCGAGGTGGTGAGCCTCGTCGCCGACGGCAAGAGCAATGCCGCGATCGCCGCCGAATTGCGGCTGAGCGAACACACGGTCAAGCGCCATGTCGCCAACATACTGCTCAAGCTGGATCTGCCGTCGCGGGCGGCGGCGGCGGCGTTTTCGGCCAGGCACCCTGGCCCGCACGGGCCATGAGAGCCATGGCGCTTTCGGGCGAAGCGGCCATGGGCGGGCAAGCGCTATCAATTCTCTCCACGCAGGCTAGGCGGATGTCGCTGGAAAAGGCGCTGCGAACGGAGGAGGAAATGCTGAAGTCGAACCGGACACTCAAATTGCTTGTGATCGCTGCAAGCGTTGGCGCGTTGTTCGCCATCTCTCCCGCAAAGGCCGAGGACGCGTCCGCGGCGGCCGCCTACAAGGACATCGAGGCAACGCTCGGCTCGGTGCCGGACATGTTCAAGACCCTGCCGGATGTGGCCGTCGCCGGCGCCTGGGCCGAGATTAAGGGCGTGCAGCTCAACCCGAAGACGGCGCTTGACGGCAAGACCAAGGAACTTTTGGGCCTCGCCGTCGCGGCGCAGATCCCATGCCAGTACTGCATCTATTTCCACACCGAGGCGGCCAAGCTCAACGGCGCCAGCGACGAGGAGATCAAGGAGGCGGTGGCGATGTCCGCCATCGTGCGCCATTGGTCGACGATGCTCAACGGCAGCCAGGTCGATCTGACGACCTTCAAGAAGCAGACCGACGACGTATTCGCGGCCGTCAAGGCGAAGTCGCAGTAAGAACCACTGCCCGGCGATGAGCGCCGGACGGCACATCGACCATCAACCGCCCGGTCGGAAGACGGGCCAATGGAGGATGAAATGCTGACCAAGACCCAAACAGTGGACGGCGCCGCGATCAAGAAGGCGATCGAAACCCGTGACGGCAAGATGCTGTCGAGCTTCTATGCCGAAGACGCGCTGGTGCGGGTGATCGACCGCAACAACCCGCCGAGCAAGCCGCGTGAAATCCGCGGGCGCGCGGCGATCACCACATTCTGGGACGACATCTGCAGCCGGGCGATGACCCACAAGGTCGACACCACCATCGCCGACGGCGACAGCCTCGCCTTCACCCAGGCCTGCGCCTATCCGGACGGCACCAAGGTGTTCTGCGCAGCGATGCTGGAGCTGAAGAACGGTCGGATCGCAAGACAGACCGTCGTGCAGGCCTGGGACGAGTAGATCAACAACCGTGGATCAACCGCGGCCTGGGCCGCAACCTGGAGGAGAAGACGATGTTCAGCGCCAGATGGCAGATCGACGCCAAGTTCGGACACAAGCAGACCGTGCTCGACCTGTTGAAGAAATGGGAACGCGAGATCGGGTCACAGGTCGGCCTCGACGAGCTGGAATTCCAGATCATGACCGGTTCGATCGGCGCGCGGGAGGCGACGGTCGAGTCCCATCACCAGGTCGAAAGCCTGGCCCAGTTGGAGGCGTTCTTCGCCAAGATCGGCAAGATCGACGCGCACGCGAAATGGGGCAAGGAGATCGAGCCCTATGTCGTGTCTGGCACCAGCCTGTGGAATATCTATCGCATCGTGGAGTAGTGGTCTGCGGTCTTACCTCTCCTCTTGTGGGAGAGGTCGGATTGCCCCGATTTGTCCTTCACAAATCGGTTGGCAACCCGGGTGAGGGGTAAGCTGGCGTCAAGCTGGAACACCCCTCATCCGTCTCGGCGCTACGCGCCGATCCACCTTCTCCCACAAGGGGACAAGGCAAAACTAGCCATGCGCAACCATCACATGCCGCACGGCGGTGTAATCCTCCAGTGCGTAGAGCGACATGTCCTTGCCGTAGCCGGACTGCTTCAACCCGCCATGCGGCATCTCGTTGGTCAGCATGAAGTGGGTGTTGATCCAGGTGCAGCCATATTGCAGGCGGGCGGCCGTCGCCATGGCGCGCGAGACATCCTTGGTCCATACGGATGACGCCAGGCCGTAGTCGCTGTCATTGGCCCAGTTCACCGCCTCGTCGACTTCCGAAAAACGAGTAACCGAGACGACCGGGCCGAACACTTCGCGGCGCACGATCTCATCTTCCTGCAGCGCGCCGGCGACGACGGTCGGCTGGTAATAGAAGCCGGAGCCCTCGCCCGGCTTGCCGCCGGTGGTGATCTCGATGTGTTTCAGTTCCGAGGCGCGCTCGACGAAGCTCGAGACGCGGTCGCGCTGGCGGCGCGAGATCAGCGGGCCGATTTCGTTTTCGGTATCGTCGGGGCGGTCGTACTTGATGGTCGAGACGGCCGAGGAGAGATCGGCGACGAGCTTGTCGTAGATCTTCTTGCCGGCGTAGATGCGGCAGGCGGCGGTGCAGTCCTGGCCGGCATTGTAATAGCCGAAGGCACGCAGGCCGTTGACCACGGCGCCGAGGTCGGCGTCGTCGAAGACGATGACCGGCGCCTTGCCGCCGAGCTCGAGATGCGTGCGCTTGACCGACTTGGCGGCCGCCTGCAGCACCTTCTTGCCGGTGGCGACATCGCCGGTGATCGAGATCATGTTGACCTTGGGATGATTGATCAGCGTGTTGCCGACGCTGTCGCCGCGGCCGAGCACGACATTGACGACGCCTTCGGGCAGGATGTCCGCAAGGATTTTTGCCAGCTTCAGCGCCGTCAGCGGTGTCTGCTCGGACGGTTTGAAGACGACGGTGTTGCCGCCGGCGATCGCCGGCGCCAGCTTCCAGGCCATCATCATCAGCGGATAGTTCCACGGCGCGATGGAAGCGACGATGCCAATGGCATCGCGACGGACCATCGAGGTGTGGCCGGGAATGTATTCGCCAGCGACGACGCCCGGCATCGAACGGACGGCGCCGGCGAAGAAGCGGTAGCAATCGACGATCGCCGGGATTTCGTCATTGAGCACGGCGTTGATCGGCTTGCCGCAGTTGAGCGCCTCGAGCGTGGCGAACTCCTTCGCGTCGGCTTCGATGCGGTCGGCGATCTTCAGCAAATAGCCGGAGCGCTGCGCCGGCGTGGTGCGCGACCACAAGACG
>NZ_RZRW01000061.1:0-16616 GCF_003998745.1 Mesorhizobium sp. M7A.F.Ca.US.014.04.1.1
GCTGACGACCCACATCTTCGACCGGTCGGACCCTGCGATCGGCCGGGATGCCATCTTCGGGGTCAAACCCGAACTCATGGCCGAGTTCCGCGCGCTGCCGCCCAATGGAGGAAAACGCAAGCACGCGCTCGACCTCAACCTCGTGCTCTGCCCGCAGCGGCGGAGCGATACCGAAACCTCTGGGAGGAGATGACCGATGGCACGTATCAGCGGCTACCACCATTTGACGCTCTCGACCGACAGCGCTCAGGAAGATTTTGATTTCTATACCAAGGCGCTCGGCCTGCATTCGGTGAAGCGCACCGTCTTGTTCGACGGCGTCATCCCGGTCTACCACCTCTATTACGGCTCGCCCAATGGCGATGCGTCGACGATCATCACCACCTTCCCGTTCCGCAAGCCGGGCGTCTATGGCCGCCGCGGGTCCAATCAGTCGCGCACCATCATGCAGTCGATCCCCAGGGGCGCCGCGGATTTCTGGGTCGACCGGTTGAATGCGCGCGGCATCGAGGCCATCAAGATCACCCGTTTTGGCGCCGACCGTGCGGCTTTCGCACATCCCTGCGGCATCCCGCATGAGCTGGTGGAAAGCGACAGGGATCCCCGCGCGCCCATCACCAACGAGGCGCAGGGCATCGGCAAGGCCCACGGCATCAAGGGAATCTACGGCGCCGTGGTGGCGGTGATGGACCGCACCGCCATGGACGACTTCCTGACCATCGCATTGCCGATGGAGAAAGAGGCCGACGACCACGAGGGGCTCGTGTTCCGCGTGCCGGATGCGGCCGGCGTCGCACAGCGCGTGGAGGTCATTGTCGACCGCGACAGCCCGCAGGGCACCTGGACTCTGGCGGGAGGCACGATCCACCACCTCGCCCTCAACACCGGCGACGAAGAGAACCAGTTGAAGCTGCGCGCTCATATCGAGGGCCTCGGCTTCACGGACATATCGGAGCAGAAGGACCGCAACTACTTCAAGTCCTGTTATGTCCGCTCGCCCGGCGGCGCGCTGTTCGAAATTGCCTGGACCACGCCGGAAGGCTGGGCCAAGGACGAGCCTCCGGGCCAGATCGGCAAGACGCTGGTCTTCCCGCCTTGGTTCAAGGACCGCGAGAGCGAATTGCAGGCCGGCCTGGAACAGGCGGATTTCGCGTGAGTTCAGGCAGCGGTCCGCTCCGGCTTGGGCCAAGAGGCCCGGAGGCTAAGGCGATTTGCGTCTTCGTCCACGGCCGCGGCCAATCGCCCGAAGAGATGCAGTCCCATGTGCTGTCGCGGCTTTCCGCGTCGGCCGTGGCCTTCATCCTGCCGCGCGCGCCGCACGGCATGTGGTGGGAGGCGCGTGCCGTCGACCCGTTGACGTCGGTCGCCCGCGCGCAGCTCTCTGACGCGCTCGACCACCTTGCGGCCGCAATGGTTGCGGCGCGTGCCGAACTGCCCGGACTGCCGCTGCTTCTCGCGGGCTTCTCGCAAGGGGCGTGTCTCTCGATCGAATATCTCTGTGCGGGGCTGCCGCCGCCGGACGCTTTGGCGGCCTTCACGGGCTGCCGTGTCGGCGTTCCGGCGGACGAAAGATCCGAGGCGGCGCCGGCCGGAATGCCGATTTATCTTTCCGGTGGTGATGCCGATCCGTGGATACCGGTCTCGGCGTTTGCCGATGCCGCGCAATCGCTGGGCCGGATTGGCGCGAGCCTGCGGGCCGATCTGTTCCCGGGCCGCGGCCATGAGGTCTCGGACGCCGAGATTGCCATGCTGGGCACTATCCTCGACGACCTCGCGGCCGGGCGTGGCCCGCGCATGGAGGCGGCGCGATGATGGACAGCTTCACCTTTCCGGGCCTGACGACACGGGTGGTCTTCGGTGCCGGCACCATGGCTCGCGTCGAGGAGGAAGTCCGGCGGCTCGGCCATGAAAAGGTGATGGTGCTTTCGACGCCGCATCAGAAGGGCGATGCGGAAAGGCTGGCCGCAAGCCTTGGTGGCCTCGCCGCCGGGATCTTTGCCGGCGCGGTCATGCATACCCCTGTCGAGGTCACGGAAAAGGCCATCGATACCTTCCGCGGCAGTGGCGCTTCGGCGGTCGTCAGCCTCGGCGGCGGCTCGACCACTGGGCTCGGCAAGGCCATTGCCGTGCGCACGGGCGCCGACCAGGTGGTCATTCCCACCACCTATGCCGGCTCGGAAATGACCGACATACTCGGCGAGACGGCAGCCGGCGAGAAGACCACCCGCCGCTCGCCGGACATTCGCCCAGAGACGGTGATCTACGACGTCGATCTGACACTGAGCTTGCCGGTAAATCTCACCGTAACCTCGGCGATGAACGCGATCGCTCATGCGATGGAAGCCTTGTATGCCCCCGATCGCAATCCGGTCATCGTGCTGATGTGCAGGGATGCCATGGTTGCCTTTCGGGAAGGCATTCCAAGGTTGATCGGCAATCCGCAGGATCGCGCGGCGCGGACGCAGGCGCTCTATGCGGCGTGGTGCTGCTCGACCGCACTCGGCTATGTCTCGATGGCGCTGCATCACAAGCTGGCGCACGTCTTCGGCGGCTCGTTCGACACGCCGCACGCCGAAACCCACGCCATCCTGCTGCCCTACACGACCGCCTTCAACGAAGCGGCGGTGCCCGATCTGCTGCGCCCGATCGCTGAGGCATTCGGTGGTGGTTCGGCGGGCGGCGGGCTCTGGGATTTCGCACAGTCGGTCGGCTCTCCGCTGAGCCTGAAGGCGATCGGCATCGAGGAGGCCGATCTCGACCGCGCGGCGGCAATCGCGGTGAAGAATGCCTATGCGAATCCAAGGCCGATTGATCCGGGATCGATAAGGGAACTCCTTCAGGCGGCGTGGGAGGGACGCCGTCCGGGGGACTGAGAACAAAACAAGAGGGAGGAACCAAACATGATCACAAGACGCAGCCTACTGAAAGCCTCGGCGGCGACAGGCCTGGCGCTCGCCGGTTCGCGCCTGGCGACGCCGGCCATCGCGCAAGGCGCCAAGATCCGCCTGGGCTATGTTTCGCCGCAGACGGGGCCGCTCGCCGGCTTCGCGGAAAGCGACGCCTACAACATCAAGGCCTTCCTCGCTTCCGAGGCGGGCAAGAACTTCGAGGTCATCGTCAAGGACAGCCAGTCGAACCCCAACCGCGCGGCCGAGGTAGCCAAGAGCCTGATCGTCGATGACGAGATCAACCTGATGCTCGTCGGCTCGACGCCCGAGAACACCAATCCGGTGGCCACCACCTGCGAGGCGGAGGGCGTGCCGGTGATCTCGACGATGGCGCCGTGGCAGCCCTGGTTCATCGGCCAGCAGGGCAATCCGGCCGATCCGTCCTCGTGGAAGCCTTTCAACTTCGCCTATCACTATTTCTGGGGTCTCGAGGACATCATCGCCGTCTACACCGGCATGTGGAAGCAGCTTTCCACCAACGGCAAGGTGGGAGGGCTGTTCCCCAACGATGCCGACGGCAATGCCTGGGGTGATCCGAAGAACGGCTTGAAGCCGGGCCTCGATGCCGCCGGTTTCAGCCTTGCCGATCCCGGCCGCTATCAGAACCTGTCGGACGATTTCACCGCGCAGGTCAACGCCTTCAAGGCGGCCAATGCCGAGATCGTCACCGGTGTGGTCATTCCGCCGGACTTCACCACCTTCTGGAACCAGGCCCGCCAGCAGGGCTTCAAGCCCAAGGCGATAACGGTGGCCAAAGCGATCCTCTTTCCGCAATCGGTCGAGACGCTGGGCGATGCTGGCCACAACCTCTCATCCGAGGTCTGGTGGTCGGCCTCGCATCCGTTCAAATCGTCCGTGACGGGCGAGAGCTCGGCGGAAATCGCGGCGGATTTCACCGCCAAGACCGGGCGCCCCTGGACGCAGCCGATCGGTTTTGTCCATTCGCTGTTCGAGGTGGCGGCCAATGTCATGGGGCGCGTTTCGGATCCGACCAATGCCGAGGCGATCGCGGCGGCCATAGCCGCCACCGACATGACGACGGTGGTGGGGAAAGTGGCATGGAGCGGTGCGGGACTGCCGCCTTTCGCCGCGAAGAACGTCTGCAAGACGCCGCTCGTTGGCGGCCAGTGGCGGAAGAAGGCCGGTGGCGGCTTCGATCTGGTGACCGTCGAGAACGCCGGCGCTACCGAGATTCCCACCGCTGGCAAGATGGAAGCCCTGGCCTGACGCTGCCGGGGGCGGCTGCGCCGCCCTCGTTCGGCGCGACCCAAGGATGACTGTGATGATACTCAGGCTGGAAAACGTTTCGAAGTCCTTCGGCGCCCTGAAGGTTGCGGATTCCGTGACCGTCAGCGTGCCGCGCGGCGAAGCGCTGGGCATTATAGGCCCGAACGGCGCGGGAAAATCGACGCTCTTCAACCTGATCACCGGAAACTTGTTTGCAAATGAGGGCCGCATCGAATTCCTCGGCCGCGACGTGACCCGCGCTCCGGCCATGGAGCGGGTGCGCATGGGCGTCGGCCGCAGCTTCCAGATTCCGCAGCCTTTCGAGGGGCTGACCGTGTTCGAGAATCTCTTGACCGCCGCCGCCTTCGGCCGCGGCGGACGCGAGGCCGAGATGGTCGAGGATTGCGCTGGTATCCTCGAGGCGACGGAGCTCCTCAGGAAAGCCAATTTCGTGGCCGGCTCGTTGAGCCTTCTCGACCGCAAGCGCCTGGAACTCGCCCGCGCCTTGGCGACAGGCCCCGAACTTCTGCTTCTGGACGAGATCGCGGGCGGTCTGACGGAGGGCGAATGCAAGGCCCTGGTCGCGACGATCAGAGCCATCCACGCGAGGGGGACCACCATCATCTGGATCGAGCATGTGCTGCATGCCCTGAATTCGGTGGTCGAGCGGCTCCTCGTGCTGGATTTCGGGCGCGTGATCGGGATCGGCGCGCCTGATGAGATCATGGCCTCGAAGGCGGTTCGCGAAATCTATCTGGGGCTCGAGGTCTGATGCTGGAAACGCGCGGCCTCACCGCGAATTACGGCCAGTTCCGGGCACTGTTCGGTGTGGATATCACCGTGGCCGCGGGCGAATGCGTGGCGATCATCGGCGCCAACGGCGCCGGCAAATCCACGCTGATGCGCTCGATCACCGGCGTGATCGGCAACGCGCCCGGCATGGTGCTGCACAGGGGCGAGCCGATCGGCGCGCTGTCTTCGGCCGAGATCATGAAGCGCGGCATCGCCATGGTGCCGGAGGGGCGCCGGCTGTTCCCTTCGCTCACCGTCGAGGAAAATCTGCTGGTCGGCGGGCAGGCGCGTAAGGTGCAGGGGCCGTGGAGCCTCGACGCGGTCTATGACCTTTTCCCGATCCTGGGCGAGCGGCGCAAGAGCCCCGGTACCGCGCTCTCGGGTGGCCAGCAGCAGATGGTGGCGATCGGCCGGGCGCTGATGTCGAACCCCGAATTGCTGCTTTGCGACGAGATCAGCCTCGGCCTCGCGCCCGTCGTCATCCGCGATATCTACGCAGCACTTCCCAGGATCCGCCAAGGCGGCGCCGCGATCGTGCTGGTGGAGCAGGATATCGGCAAGGCGCTGGCAGTGGCCGACCGCGTCTACTGCATGATGGAGGGTCGCGCCACGCTGGCCGCCAGGGCGGCCGAGGTCACGCGCGAAGATATCCACTCTGCCTATTTCGGAGTGGCGGCATGACGCGGGAACCAAGGCTCGGTCGTCTGCTCGCACAGCACCCTTGTGGCCTGATCGAGGTGGCGCGGCGATGATCTGGCTGGACACCCTCGTGCAAGGGATTCTGCTGGGCGGGCTCTATGCCCTGTTTGCAGCAGGGTTGAGCCTCGTCTTCGGCATCATGCGGCTGGTGAACCTAGCCCATGGCGACCTCATCATTCTTGCCGCTTATCTGGTTTTGATGGGCGTCACGCTGCTCGGCTTGTCGCCCTGGATCGCTGCCCTGATTGCCATGCCCGTGATGTTCGGGCTCGGCTGGCTGCTGCAGGCCGCCGTCCTGAACCGCGTGCTGGGCAAGGACATCCTGCCGCCGCTTCTGGTCACGTTCGGCCTGTCGGTCGCCTTGCAGAACGGCCTGCTCGAGGCCTTCTCCGCCGACAGCCGCCGCATTCCGGTGGGCGCGTTGGAAGGGGCATCGCTCGATCTAGGGCTGGTCACGGTTGGGATCATGCCGTTGATGACCTTTGCCTCGGCGATCGTGACGATCATTGCGCTCAACGCGCTCTTTTACCACACCGCCCTCGGCCGTGCCTTCCGCGCCACCTCGGACGACGCCGTGACGGCGGGGCTGATGGGGATAGAGCCGAAGCGGATTTTCGCGATCGCCACCGGGATCGCCATGGTCGTGGTGACGCTGGCGGCGCTCTATCTCGGCATGCGCGCGAACTTCGATCCTTCGATCGGACCGGCGCGGCTGATCTATGCCTTCGAGGCGGTGATCATCGGCGGCCTCGGCAGCCTGTGGGGGACGCTTGCCGGCGGGATCATCATCGGGGTGGCGCAAACGTTTGGCGCCGCGCTCAATCCGGAATGGCAGATCCTGGCCGGCCACATCGCCTTCCTGGCCGTGATGCTGCTCAGGCCGCGCGGGCTTTTTCCGCGCGCAGTGGATTGAGGGCCGGCATGTATCGACTGACAACCCGCACCCGCGCCGGAACCGTGACCGCGATCATCGTGCCGATCTTCCTCGTCGCCGCGCTCGCGCTGCCTGCCGTGGCCTCGCGTGGTGTCATACAGGATCTGTTCTTCATCCTCACCATGCTGACGCTGGCGCAGATCTGGAACCTGCTGGCGGGCTATGGCGGCCTGGTCTCGGTGGGCCAGCAGGCTTTCGTCGGCATCGGCGCCTACGCGATGTTCGCCGGCGTGATCCTGCTCGGCTGGAATCCGGTCCTGGCGATCCCGCTGGGCGCCCTTGCGGCACTGGTGCTGGCGGTTCCGACGGCCTTTTTCGCGTTCCGCTTGCAGGGCGCGTATTTCGCCATCGGCACCTGGGTGATCGCCGAAGTGACGCGCCTGCTGGTTGCGCAGTGGAAGGCACTTGGCGGCGGCACCGGCACGTCGCTGCCGCGCGAGGCGACGAGCAGCATCCTGGGCACCGATGCGGTCCGGGCGCTGTTCGGCGTCCGCGAGGCCGCGGCACGCGATGTCATGGCCTACTGGCTGGCTTTGGCGCTGGTCGTGGCCGTGACGGGCGGCATCTACTGGCTGCTGCGCAGCCGCCTCGGGCTGGCGCTGGCGGCCGTGCGCGACAATGTCGACGCGGCGCAATCGGTGGGCGTCGATACCGCCCGGCTCAGATGGGCGGTCTTTCTGATCGCCGCGGCTGCCACCGGGCTGACCGGCGCGCTGATTTTCCTGCAGACGGCCCGCATCTCGCCGAGCGCGGCCTTTGCCGTCACCGACTGGACCGCCAACGTCATCTTTATTGTCGTCATCGGCGGCATCGGCACCATCGAGGGGCCGATCCTCGGTGTGCTGGTCTTCTTTGCGCTGCGCTCGGCGCTGGCCGACTACGGCAGTTGGTACTTGATGACGCTCGGCCTCATCGCCGTTGTCGTGATGCTTTTTGCGCCAAAGGGGCTCTGGGGCCTGATCGCGTCCCGCAATGGCCTGCACCTGTTTCCGGTCCGCCGCAGGCTGACCGGTCCGAAGATCGAGGGAGGAATTTGATGGCGGATATCGAAACCGACGTGCTGATCGTCGGCACTGGCCCGGCCGGCTCGGCCACCGCCGCGCTGCTGTCGAGCTACGGCGTGGCCAACATGATCGTCAATCGCTATCGCTGGTTGTCGAACACGCCGCGTGCCCACATCACCAACCAGCGCACCATGGAAGTGCTGCGCGACCTCGGTCCGGATGTCGAGGCAGAGGCCATGATGCACGCCTCGCCGCAGGAACTGATGGGCGAGAACGTGTTCTGCGAAAGCCTGGCCGGCGAGGAGATCGGCCGCATGAAGAGCTGGGGTACAGCGCCGCTCTCCAAGGCCGAACATCTGCTGTCGTCTCCCTGTTTCATGAACGATTTGCCCCAGACCTTCATGGAGCCGATCCTGTTCAAGTCGGCCTGCACCCGCGGGACGCAGGCACGCATGAGCACGGAATATGTCAGCCATGTCCAGGATGCGGACGGCGTGACCACGACCTGCCGCGATCGGCTGTCGGGTAAGGATTTCACCGTGCGGTCGAAGTTCCTCGTCGGCGCCGACGGCGGCAACTCGCTGGTGGCCGAGCATCTGGGCCTGCCGCTCGACGGTAAGATGGGCGTCGGCGGCTCGATGAACATCCTGTTCAGGGCCGATCTGTCGAAATACGTCGCGCACCGGCCGAGCGTCCTCTACTGGGTCATGCAGCCCGGCGCCGACGTCGGCGGCATCGGCATGGGTCTGGTTCGCATGGTGCGGCCGTGGGATGAGTGGCTGATCGTCTGGGGCTACGACATCAACCAGCCGCCGCCGGAGGTAACGCCGGAACTGGCCACCGAGGTCGCGCGTCAATTGGTCGGAGATTCCGCGCTCGAGATCGAGCTCCTGGGCGCCAACACCTGGACGGTGAACAACTGCTTCGCCACGCACATGCAGAAGGGGCGGGTGTTCATCATGGGCGACGCCGCGCACCGGCATCCGCCCTCGAACGGGCTCGGCTCGAACACATCGATCCAGGATGGGTTCAATCTCGCCTGGAAGCTTGCCAAGGTCGTCAAGGGGCAGGCGGGCATCGGGCTTCTGGATAGCTACTCTGCCGAGCGCGCACCGATCGCGCGCCAGATCGTGACGCGGGCGAACCAGTCCATTGCCGAATTCGGACCGATCTTCGAGGCGCTCGGCATGGATGGCGGCGTCGATCACGACAAGATCCAGAGGAACATGGAGGCCCGCGCCGACGCGACGCCCGCGGCCGAAGCGCAGCGCGAGGCGCTCCGCAAGGCTATCGCCTTCAAGAAGTACGAGTTCGACGCCCATGGCGTCGAGATGAACCAGCGCTATGCGTCCGGCGCGGTGGTGACCGACGGCCAGCGCGAGCCGGCATTCGAGAAGGATCGCGAGCTGCACTATGCGCCAACGACGTGGCCGGGCGCGCGCTTGCCGCATGTCTGGGTGTTCGAGCGCTCGGGCAGGAAGGTCTCGACGCTCGATCTTTGCGGGCATGGCGAGTTCACGCTTTTGACCGGTATTGGCGGCGAGGCGTGGGTCGCCGCGGCGGAGACGGTGGGCGCGGAGCTCGGTCTGCCGATCCGCAGCCATGTGATCGGCCCGCGCCGCACGATCGAGGATCATGCCGGCGACTGGGCCGGCGCGCGGGAGATCCGCGACACCGGCTGCCTGATCGTCCGTCCCGACCACCACGTCGCCTGGCGTTCCGAAACGCTCGCGGCCGATCCGGCGGCCGAACTGCGCCGGGTCTTCAAATCCGTTCTGGCGCGCTGAGGAGGATCGCATGATTGACGAACACGAATCCGGCTATTTCACCGAGGCGAACTCGGCCGAGGTCGTCGTGGCGCGCAACAGGAACGCCAAAGACGAGCGGCTCAAAGAGGTGATGGAGGTCATCACCCGAAAGCTGCACGAGGCGGTGAAGGAGATCGAGCCGACGCAGGAGGAATGGTTCGGCGCGATCATGTTCCTGACGCAGACGGGCCAGATCTGCAACGAATGGCGGCAGGAGTACATCCTGCTGTCGGATGTTCTCGGCGTCTCGATGCTGGTCGATGCGATCAACAACCGCAAGCCGTCGGGTGCCTCGGAATCCACGGTGCTGGGGCCTTTCCACGTCGCCGACGCGCCCGAATTGCCAATGGGATCGAACATCTGCCTCGACCAGAAGGGCGAGCCGATGTTCGTGCATGGCCGCATCCTCAATACCGAGGGTAACCCGATCGCAGGCGCCAAGATCGACGTCTGGCAGGCCAATGACGAGGGTTTCTACGACGTGCAGCAGAAGGGCATCCAGCCCGACTTCAATCTGCGCGGGGTGTTCCGCACCGGTGCGGACGGACGTTACTGGTTCCGCGGCGTGAAGCCCAAATACTACCCGATCCCGGATGACGGTCCGGTCGGCAGGCTGCTGGGCGCGCTAGGCCGCCACCCCAATCGTCCGGCGCATCTCCACTACATCGTCGAGGCCGAGGGCTTCGACGCGCTGACCACGCACATCTTCGATCCGGACGATCCGTACATCGATTCAGATGCCGTCTTCGGCGTGAAGAAAAGCCTGCTCGCCGAATTCCGCAAGGTCGAGGACGCCGAAGCCGCGGCCAGGGTCGAGGTCGCGGCGCCGTTCTACGACGTGGAGTTCGATTTCGTGCTGTCGCGCAAGGGAGGAAACTGATGGCCGCACTTGAGAAGATGTTCGATGTCAGAGGCAAGTCGGTGATCGTCACCGGCGGCGCCAGCGGCATCGGGCAGGCCTATTCCGAGATCATGGCCGAGCACGGGGCGAAGGTCTGCATCTTCGACCTGAACCCTGCCGGGCTGGAGAAGACCGTGGCGGCGATCAGGGCGGCGGGTGGCGATGTCTGGGGCCAGGTCGTCGATGTCGGCGACCGTGCGGCCATGGCGGCCGCCTTCGACAAGGTGGCCGAGAAGGCCGGCTCGATCGACGTCGTGTTCGCCAATGCCGGGATCGACGCCGGGCCGGGCTTCAACACCCCGACGGGCGAAAGGAACCCCGAGGGCGCCATCGAGAACCTGCCCGACGAGCACTGGGACAAGGTGATCGAGATAAACCTGACCTCGGTCTACACCACGATCAAGCATGCCGTGCGGCACATGAAGCCGAATGGCGGCGGCCAGATCATCGTCACGTCGTCCATCGCCTCGCTGATCAACGAGAGCATCGTGGGTACACCCTACATGCCCGCCAAGGCCGCGGTGAACCATCTCGTTCGCCACATGGCGATGGAGCTCGGCGCCTACAACATCCGCATCAACGCAATCCTGCCCGGGCCGTTCATCACCAACATCGCCGGCGGCCGGCTGCGCAATCCGGCGGACCGCAAGGCCTTCGAGGCCCAGTCGCTCATCGGCCGGATCGGTGACCCTGAAGAGATCAAGGGCCTGGCGCTCTATCTGGCGTCGCCGGCCGCGTCCTACGTGACGGGCTCGCTGATCGTCATCGATGGCGGCTCGCTGCTGAGGATGACCTGAACAAGCTTTGAACTGAGACCGGTCCCGTGGGCCGGAGAAACTTAACCCAGGGAGGAACCGACAATGACCTACTACAACAAACTGGTGAAATCGGGCTTGCGGCCCAGCCGCCGAAGCGTCCTGAAGGGGATTGGAGCCGGCGTTGCCGCCAGCACGCTGGGCATGCCGACCTATCTGCGCGCCGCGACGGCGGGGAAGATCAAGCTCGGCTATCTCAGCCCCACGACCGGGCCGCTCGCCCTGTTTGGTGAAACGGATGGCTACACCTTGCAGAAAATCCGCGCCCTGCTCGGCGGCCAGCTGCAATGTGCCGACGGCAATACTTACGAGATCGAGATCCTCGATCGCGACAGCCAGTCCAATCCGAACAAGGCATCGGAAATCGCCGGCAACCTCATCCTGAACGACGAGGTGCATCTGCTCGTACCGGCCTCGACCACCGACACGATCCTGCCCGCGGCCGAGCAGGCCGAGCTTTATGAGACCCCCTGCATTTCCTCCGGTGCTCCCTGGCAAGCGGTGATCATGCCGCGCGGCGGCGGCAAGCAGACCTTCGGCTGGACCTATCATTTCTTCTGGGGCCTCGACGAGGCGCTGAACACCTTCGTCGGACTCTGGAGCCATCTGGAGACCAACAAGAAGGTCGGCATGCTGTTTCCGCAGAACATCGACGGCGAGACCTGGGGCAACGACGAATATGGCTTGCCAGCGCCGACCCGCAAGGCCGGCTACGAGGTCGTGGTGCCCGGCTATTTCCAGCCCCGCACCAATGATTTTTCCGCACAGATCGCCGAGTTCAAGAAGCAGGGCTGCGAGATCATCGGCGGCATTACCTATCCGGACGATCTGAAGACCTTCGTCACCCAGTGCAACCAGCAGGGCTTCAAGCCGAAGGCGGTCACGGTGGCGGCGGCACTCCTGTTCCCGGGGGGTGTCGAGGCCATGGGTCCTCTAGGCAACGGCATGTCCTCGGAGGTCTGGTGGACACCGGCGTTCCCGTTCAAGTCGTCGCTGACCGGGCAGGTCAGCAGCGACATCGCCAGCCAATGGGAAGTCGATTCGAAGCGGCAGTGGACGCAGCCGCTGGGCTATTCGCATGCCTTGCTCGAGGTCGCGCTCGACATCCTGAAGCGCTCTTCCAATCCGCTCGATCGCACAGCCAACCGAGACGCCCTGGTCGCTACCGATCTGCAGACGCTGGTCGGTCATATCAAGTTCGACGGCTCGCCCCACAAGAACATCTGCAAGACGCCGATCTTCGGCGGCCAGTGGGTGAAGGGCGAGAAATGGCCTTATGACCTGAAGATCGTCGACAACACGGTCAATCAGCTCTTCGCGCCGCAACAGGCTATTCAGCCGATCGCCTGGTGACATGAGCGGGGACGCGGGCAGAGTCATGGGTAGGGAAATCCTGCTGAAAGCGCACGGGGTGTCGAAGTCCTTCGGCGCTGTCCGCGTCCTGCATGACGTGACTTTCGACGTGCATCGGGGCGAGGTGCTGGGCATCCTCGGCCCGAATGGGGCGGGCAAAACGACGCTGTTCAACATGATCAGCGGCGACTTGAAGACGTCCGGCGGCGAGATCCAGCTCGGCGACACCGCACTCCGCGGCGAGCCGCCCTTCCGGCGCTGCCAGATGGGGATCGGGCGGACCTATCAGATCCCGCGTCCCTATTCCGGCATGACCACCTTCGAAAACCTGCTGGTCGCCGCCGCTTTCGGCGGCGGCCGGTCCGAGAAGCAGAGCTATGCTTTCTGCGCCCAGGTCCTGCGCGAGTGCGAACTCTCCGACAAGGCCAATGTCTCGGCCGGCGCTCTCACTCTGCTCGACCGCAAGCGGCTGGAGCTGGCGCGCGCGCTGGCGTCGGATCCGAAGCTGCTGCTGCTGGACGAGATCGCGGGCGGGCTGACCGACGATGAATCGAAGGCGCTGGTGGCGCTGGTGCGCCGCATCCGCGACCGCGGCATCACCATCGTGTGGATCGAGCATGTGCTGCACGCATTGCTGGCGGTAGCCGACCGGCTCTTGGTTCTGAATTTCGGCGAGAAGATCGCGGAAGGCGTGCCCGCCGACGTGATCGCGCTGCCTGAGGTCCAGCGCGTCTACATGGGGATCGAGGGATGACGGCCGTTCTTTCCACCCACGGGCTGTTGGCCCGCTATGGCGACTTCCAGGCGCTCTACGGCGTCGACATCGAGCTGCACCAGGGTGAGGCCGTGGCCTTGATCGGCGCCAACGGGGCCGGAAAATCCACCCTCCTGCGTTCGATCATGGGCCTGCTTCCGGTCGGGCGCGAGATGGTGCTGCTGCACGGTGAGCCGGTCGGCGGCACCGCCACCGACCGCATGGTGCAGAAGGGCGTCGCCATCGTGCCGGAGGGCCGCCGCCTCTTCACCGGCATGTCGGTCGAGGACAATCTGCGCGTCGCCATCGACCAGGCCGCGCGCATGGGCGCCAAGGGCGGATGGACGCTGCCGCGTCTGCACCAGCTGTTCCCGATCCTCAAGGAGAAGGCTCGCACCCAGGTGCAAAGCCTCTCGGGCGGGCAGCAGCAGATGGTGGCGATCGGCCGCGCGCTGCTCTGCCAGCCGCGCGTGCTGCTCTGCGATGAGATCAGCCTTGGTCTCGCGCCCAAGGTGATCCGCGAAATCTATGCCGCCTTGCCCGAAATCCGCGCCACCGGCACGGCGATGATCGTGGTCGAGCAGGATGTCGGCCTCGCCCGGACCGCCACGGACCGCCTCTACTGCATGCTGGAGGGCCGCGTGACCCTGACCGGCAGGTCCGCCGAAATCACGCGCGAGCAGATCGGCAAAGCCTATTTTGGAGCGGGCCATGGAGTGGTTTGACGCCTTGGTGCAGGGGGTCCTGCTGGGCGGCATGTATGCCCAGTATGCACTCGGCATGGCGCTGATGTTCGGCGTCATGCGGATCGTCAACATCAGCCATGGCGATCTGGTGATCCTTTTGTCGCTGATCGGCATCTCGATCGCCACGGCTTGGGGTCTGGGACCGCTGCCGGTGCTGATCGTGCTGGTGCCGCTCGCGGTGCTGATGGGCTGGGTGCTGCAGAAGGCCGTGCTGAACCGCGTGGTGGGCAGCGATCCGCTGCCCTCGCTGATCGCGACCTTCGGACTGTCGATCGCGCTGCAGAACCTGATGCTCCAGATATGGTCCGCGAACAGCCGATCGCTGCCCGGCCATGGGATCGAGAGCCAGTCCATCGAGATCGGCGGCATCTATGTCGGTCTCCTGCCGCTGATCGTGCTGGCCGTTGCCACGGGCCTGACAGGAGGCCTCGACCTGACGCTGAAGCGCACGCGCTTCGGTCGCGCGCTCCGCGCCGCGTCGGCCGATGTCGAGGCGGCGGCGATGACCGGCATCAACCCGCGCGCCGTCTATGCGATGGCGACAGCGGCGGCGGTCGGCATTCTCGGTTTTGCAGCCGTCTTCCAGGCGCTGCGGTCGACTGTTGCTCCGGCCGACGGACCTGCCCAGCTGATCTACGCGTTCGAAGCGGTGATCATCGGCGGCATGGGGACGGTATGGGGCGCCTTCGTCGGCTCGATGGTGCTCGGCATCTCGCAGGCCATCGGCTTCCGCATCGATCCGGGCTTCGGCGTGCTTGCCGGACATATCGTCTTCCTGGTCGTGCTGGCGACCCGCCCACAGGGCCTGTTCGGAAAGGCATTGTCATGAGTGCGATTCCCTATGTGGCAACAACCGAGGTGCCCGAGGTCGTGGTCCAGCGCCAGACCCGGTCCGGTCGCATCGCGATGACGCTGGCGGTGCTGGCCATGATCGCTGTCGCTGTCATGCCGTGGTGGGCTTCGACCGGCACGATCCGGTCGGTTCTGGTGCTGTGCTGCTATATCGCCGTCGCGCAGATGTGGAACCTGCTCGCCGGCTATGCCGGCCTCGTCTCCGTAGGCCAGCACGCCTTCATGGGCGCCGCCGGCTATGCGCTTTTCGTGCTGGCGCAGACCTACGGCATCAATCCGTTTGTGGCGGTCTTCCTGTCGCTCCTGGTGCCGGCCGCGCTGGCCGTGCCGATCTACCTGCTGCTGCATCGCCTGGATGGCCCCTATTTTTCGATCGGCACATGGGTGGTGGCCGAGGTCTTCCGGCTGACCGCCTCGAACCTGCCGCTCGTCAATTCCGGCGCGGGCATGTCGCTTCGCGTGATGAAGGACTATTCGGCCTTCGAGCGGAATGTCGCTATGTCGCTGCTCTGCGCGGGGATGCTGCTCGTCACGCTGGGCGGCAGCTATTGGCTGCTTCGCTCGCGCTTCGGCCTTGCGCTGATCGCCATACGCGACAATCCGGTTGCGGCTGCCAGCCAGGGCGTGAATGTCGTGAAGCTACGCTTCCTGATCTATGTCGCGTCAGCGGTCGGCTGCGGCCTCGCGGGCGCGATCTATTTCATGGCGCAGCTGCGCATCACCCCGGGTTCGGCCTTTGATCCGATGTGGGCGAACGTCGCGATCTTCATCGTCATGGTCGGCGGGATCGGGTCCATCGAGGGCGTTCTGATCGGATCGCTGATCTTCTTCATCGCGGACCGCTGGTTCGGCGAATATGGCGCAACCTATTTCGTCGTCCTCGGCCTGATGACGCTTCTGGTGGCGCTCTACGCCCGGACGGGCATCTGGGGCCTGATCTCGAAGCGGTGGGATGCACCATGGTTCCCGATCCGACGCAAGCTCGTCGACCCCGAACCGCTGACGAGGAGGATTTCATGAAAGCCGCCATCTTCGATAAGGTCGGCGTCCCACTGCGGATCGGCACGGTGCCGGACCCGACGCCAGCCCCGGACGAGGTCGTCTTGCGTGTCGCCGCTTGCGGCATCTGCGGCAGCGATCTGCACATCACCGAGGATCCGGTGCCTTTCGGCATCGAGGCAGGCTTTGTGCTCGGCCATGAATTCTCCGGTGACATCGTCGCGGTCGGATCGGAGGCAAAGGGCCTTCGGATCGGTGACCGGGTCGCTGTCGTGCCGATGCGCGGTTGCGGACACTGCGAGGCCTGCGAGCGCGGCGATCCGGCGCGCTGTCACGAGATGGAGCTGATCGGCGGCGGCTATGCGCAATACGCGACCGTGGCCGCACGCCAATGTCACATCCTGTCCGACGATGTAGCACTCGAGGATGGTGCGTTGGCCGAGCCACTGTCGGTCGCCCTGCATTGCATCGTCCGTTCGGGCATGAAGCCGGGGGATCGGGTCGCCATACTGGGTGCCGGGCCGATCGGACTGCTCGTCGCCTTCTGGGCGCGGCGCATGGGGGCATCGCGTGTCGTGGTGGCCGACATCCACGGCCATCAGCGCGAGCGTGCGCTTGCTCTCGGCGCGACCGGCTTCGCGCTTTCCGGCGAAAAGCTGAGCGAGAACCTCACCGATCTCTGCGGCGGAGCGCCCGACATCGTCTTCGAATGCGTTGGCAAGCGTGGCCTCATCGGCGCGGCGGTCGAGGCGGTCCGGCTGCAGGGCACGGTGGTTGGGGTCGG
>NZ_RZRW01000610.1:0-3301 GCF_003998745.1 Mesorhizobium sp. M7A.F.Ca.US.014.04.1.1
GCCGAAGGGCGCGTGGGCGCGGCAGATGGTCTCGATGGAAGCGACATCGGGATGGTCGTTGAGCATGACGCCGCCGCCGCCATTGACCTGCAGGTCCACGAAGCCCGGCACCAGCAGGCCGTCACCGGCGTCGACGAGGGCGATGTCCGAGGGGACGGCGCCCGTGGGCAAAATGGCCTCGACGAGACCGTCGCGCACGACCAGCGCGTGGCCTTCATGCCAATCGTCGCCGTCGAAAATCCGGGCGCCAGTCAGGGCAAAGCGATTGCTCATACGGTCTCCGTCACCTTGCGAAGATTGCGCGGCGTGTCCGGGTCGAGACCGCGATGGCGGGCAAACGCCTCGACGAACATGTAGAAGGAGACGATCAGCGTCAGCGGATCGGTCAGTGGATGGCCTGTGGCGACATGCGGCAGGCGCACGGCGCGTTGGGCAAGTGCCGAGGTGACGAACACCGGCGCGCCCTTGGCCGCCAGGCTGTCGGCGGCCTCGGCAATCGACGGTTCGGACGCGTCGCGCGCGGCCAGCGCCAGCACCGGAAAATCAGGGCCGACCAGCGCCAGCGGGCCGTGCATGACCTCGGCGGCGCTGTAGGCTTCCGCATGCATGCCGCAGGTCTCCTTGAATTTCAGCGCAGCCTCATTGGCCATCGCCGCCGACGGTCCGCGGCCGAGGATGAACAACGACTTCTGCTTCTCGATCGTCTCAGAGATCACGCTCATCCAGTCGCAGGCGATCGCCTTGCCGAAATGCTCCGGCAGGCGGGCAAGCGCCGCCAGCAGCGCATCGTCGCCGGTGGCATGCGCCATCAGAGCGAGGCCGGCGACGGCCGAATTGATGAAGGTCTTGGTCGCCGCGACGCTGCGCTCGGGGCCGGCCAGGATGTCGATCGCATAGTCCGAGGCACGCGCCAGCGGCGAATCGGCGGTGTTGGTGATGGCGACGGTCAGCGCGCCTCCCGCCCGCGCGGTTTCGGCCATGGCGACGATGTCGGGGCTCTTGCCCGACTGCGAGATCGCCAGACAGGCCGAGCCGGCGAGCCTGAGCTTGCGGCCATAGATCGAGGCGATCGACGGCCCGACCGATGCGACGGCCAGGCCCGCGGTCAGCTCGACGGCGTATTTCATGAAGGTGGCGGCATGGTCGGACGAGCCGCGCGCCACGGTGACGACGAACTGCGGGTCGCGTTCACGGATGCCGCGCCCGGCTTCGGTCAGCACGGCGCCGGAGCCGTCGAGCAGGCGGGCGACGGCCTGCGGGACCTCCTCGATCTCGCGCCGCATATGGGTCATCTCTGTCGACATGGTCGGCTCTGTCGTGCTCATGGTCGGCCCTCTTCGCTCGGCCCTGTCAGCCGCAGTTCGGCGACGAAATCATAGGCGTCGCCCCGGTAGATAGAGCGGGTGAATTCGATCACCTTGCCGCTCGCCAGATAGGAAATGCGTTCGATGTGCAGGCCGGCAATGCCTGGCGGCACCTCGAGCAGGCGCGCGTCGCTGTCGCCGAGATTGGCGGCGGAAATGCGCTGCACCGCCCGCACCGGCCGATTGCCGGTCAATTCCAGCGCGGCATAGAGCGAGGAGCCTATGTCGGCCGGGTCGGGCAACACGCTGGCCGACAGCGAGGCCCGCTCGATCGCCAGCGGCGTGTCGTTGGCAATGCGCAGGCGCGCCACGCGCGCCACCAGTTCGTTCGACGACAGGCCGAGCACCATCATTTCGTCGGGCGAAGGTGCGTAAAGGCCGCGGTCGAGCCATGCCGAACGCACCACCATGCCGCGCCGCGCCATGTCCTCGGTAAACGAGGTCAGCCGCGACAGCGACTGTTCGACACGCTCCATGCGCGGCGCCACGAAGGTGCCGGAGCCGTGGCGCTGCACCAGGATGCCGCCCTTGACCAGGTCCTGCACCGCCTTGCGCACGGTGACCCGCGAAATATCGGCCTTGGTGGCGATGTCGCGCTCGGAGGGCAGCGCGTCGCCCGGCCCGATCAGGCCGCGGTTGACCGCGTCCTCGATGCTCTTGCGCAGCTGCAGATAAAGCGGCGCGCCGCTTTGCGCCTGATGTTTCAGCGTGGCGAAGATCTGGTCGGCGGCCTCGCTCATCGAGTTGCCTTCGCGTGTCCGGCGAAAAGGCGAACCGCCATCTGCACCGCGCCGCCCAGCGCGTCGTCGAGCGGCGGCTTCAGCAGCGCCCGGTAGCGGGCAGACAGGCGCGGCGCGTAGAGCGGCGCCAGCCCGCCGAGGAGGCACAGCGGCGCGTCGTCGGCGAGATCGAGCGCGCCGAGCGAGGCTTCGACATCGGCAACCACCCTGTCGAGGATCCAGTTGGCGACGCTGTCGCCCTTCTCGGCGTGTTCGAACACCTTGGGTGCGAAGCCGCCGAAATCGCCGGGCTTGGCATTGGTGGTGAATTCGACGACATCCTCCGGGTTGTTGCGGAAGACGGCCAGCATGCTCTGCGTCAGCGGCGAGCCCGCGCGGACGCCGTCATAGGCAAGCAGTGTCTGTTCGAGCAGGTCGCGGCCGATACGGGCGCCGCTGCCCTGGTCGCCAACCTGGAAGCCCCAGCCGCCGATGGCGCGCGATTTGCCTTGTCTGCGCGCCATATAGGCGGTGCCGGTGCCGAGGATCGCCATGGCGCCGTCACCGGCGCCGACAGCGCCTTCCAGCGCGATTTCGGCGTCGGTCTCGACGCGGCTGATGCTGAATGGCAGGATCGCCTCGAGCTGCTGCCGGTAGGTGCCGACATTGGCGCCGGCAAGGCCGAGAATTGCGGGCGTTCGCGGGATCAGTTCCGGATCCTGCCCGGCGACGAGGAACGCCTGCCTGGCGGCCTCGACGATGTTCGAGCGGGCGCCGGTCAGGTCGGTGCGGATGTTGGCGGCGCCGCTTTTGGCGCGGCCGATCACCGTGCCGTCCGCCGTTGCCAGGGCGGCCCTGCAGCTGGTGCCGCCGCCATCGATTCCGAGCACGAAATTCACGTTGATTTCTCCTCCGGGCGGATAATACCAATAAAATACCAATAGCCAAGGATTAATTTCCGTTTCAAAAAGTTTAAGCCGTATTTTATTGAAGAATCTGCCTATTTCGGCGGCTCAGCGATTTCCGGCCCGCGAATTCGTTAATGCGTGTGGACAAGTGGTATTTTTTTGGTATTGTTCTGGTATTGGAGGAACCGGGATGGCCGAAACGCGCACCGAAGCGCTTCACAAAAATGCCGAGGGGCTGGATATCCAGCCTCCGGACGCCATCCTTTCCTATTTGGCCGATGCGCAGATCGAAGCCGCCAAGGTGGTGCGC
>NZ_RZRW01000611.1:0-3265 GCF_003998745.1 Mesorhizobium sp. M7A.F.Ca.US.014.04.1.1
TGCCGTAGGTGGATTTCATCATGCCCGGCTCGAAACAGGCCTGGCCGATGGTGGCCGCATGCTGGTCGCCGGCAACACCGAGGATTCTTATCTCGGCGCCGAAGAGATTTTTCTCCGTGATTCCATAGTCATCGGCGCAGTCCTTTACCTCGGGTAGCATTTTCGCCGGGATGTTCAGTATCGACAGCAGTTCGTTGTCCCAGGCATTTTTCTCGATATTGTAGACCAGCGTGCGCGACGCGTTGGTGGCATCCGTGGCGTGGACCTTGCCGCCGGTCAGCCGCCAGATCAGAAAGCTGTCGATGGTGCCGGCGAGCAACTCGCCTTTCTCGGCACGACGCCGCGCCCCTTTTACCTTGTCCAGCATCCAGGCGATCTTGGTACCGGAAAAATACGGATCAAGCAGCAGGCCGGTTTTTTTGGTGAACTTTTTCTCCAGTCCCTGCTTCTTCAGTTTCTGGCACAGCGGCGTGGTGCGCCGGTCCTGCCAGACAATGGCATTGTGGATCGGCTTGCCGGTCGCCTTGTCCCAGATGACGATGGTCTCGCGCTGATTGGTGATGCCGAGCGCGGCCACTTCGGATGCAGCCCGGCCGGCCTTCTTCAGCGCCGCCTTCACGGTCGTCACCACGCTCGCCCAGATGTCTTCGGGATCGTGCTCGACCCAGCCGGAGGCCGGATAGTGCTGGATGAATTCCCTCTGCCCGCTGCCGGCGACCTTCATATCGCCGTCGAACAGGATCGCCCGGGTCGAAGTCGTGCCCTGGTCGATGGCAAGGATGTATCCGGTCATTCTGCTTCCCCGCTTAATGCATGTCGCCCAAAGGTGACCTCGGTTTTGGGAGAACGACATGCACAAAAACAAAGACCTAAAGCGCGTTGCATGAATCCGTCTCAACGCGACGCGCTTTAGTCTTTTGCACAAACAGGGGAGACGGCAAGATGCCGCCTCCCCCTATTCTCATGATGCTGGCGCGAGCGCCGACACCAAGGCTACTTCTGCCAGCTCTTCACCAGTTCGTCGTAGTTGATGGTGATCGGCTTTTCCTTCTCGTTCTCGATCTTCAACTGAGGAGCGAGATTGCCCTTCTTGACCGCGTCGGCGTTCCAGTAGGCGAGGTCATGCTCTTCGGCCATCTTCGGGCCGATATCGCCCTGAACGCCCGACTTCTCGATGCGGCTCATGACCTTTTCCTGTTCGCCGCAGAGCGAGTCCATCGCTTCCTGCGCGGTCTTGGCGCCCGACGACGCATCGCCGATCGCCTGCCACCAGAGCTGTGCCAGCTTCGGATAGTCAGGCACGTTGGTGCCGGTCGGCGACCACTGAACGCGGGCCGGCGAACGGTAGAACTCGATCAGGCCACCGAGCTTCGGAGCCCGCTCGGTGAAGCTCTTGTCGTGGATCGTGCTCTCGCGGATGAAGGTCAAGCCGACATGGCTCTTCTTCACGTCGACTGTCTTCGAGGTGACGAACTGCGCGTAGAGCCAGGCGGCCTTGGCGCGGTCGGTCGGGGTCGACTTCATCAGCGTCCAGGAGCCGACGTCCTGATAGCCGAGCTTCATGCCGTCCTTCCAGTAGACGCCATGCGGCGACGGCGCCATGCGCCACTTCGGCGTACCGTCGTCGTTCAGCACCGCCTTGGCGCCGGCATCGACCATCGAAGCGGTGAAGGCGGTGTACCAGAAGATCTGCTGGGCAACCGCGCCCTGCGCCGGAACCGGGCCGGATTCGGAGAAGGTCATGCCCTGGGCTTCCGCCGGAGCGTAGGCCTTCAGCCAGTCGAGGTATTTCTGGATCGAGTAGACGGCGGCCGGGCCATTGGTGTCGCCCCCGCGCGCCGTGCAGGAGCCGACCGGACGCGAATTCTCGTCGACCTTGATGCCCCACTCATCGACCGGCAGACCGTTCGGCAGGCCCTTGTCGCCATTGCCGGCCATCGACAGCCAGGCGTCGGTGAACCGCCAGCCGAGCGACGGGTCCTTCTTGCCGTAGTCCATGTGGCCATAGACCTTCTTGCCGTCGATCTCGCGGCCGGTGAAGAACTCGGCGATGTCCTCATAGGCAGACCAGTTGACGGGAACGCCAAGGTCGTAGCCGTACTTGGCCTTGAAGTCCGCCTTGTTCTTCTCGTCGTTGAACCAGTCGTAACGGAACCAGTAGAGGTTCGCGAACTGCTGGTCGGGAAGCTGGTAGAGCTTCTTGTCCGGAGCGGTCGTGAACGAGGTGCCGATAAAATCCTTCAGGTCGAGGTTCGGGTTGGTGACATCCTTGCCCTCGCCCGCCATCCAGTCGGTCAAATTGCGCACCTGCTGGTAGCGCCAGTGGGTGCCGATCAGGTCGGAATCGTTGACCCAGCCGTCATAAAGGTTCTGGCCCGTCTGCATCTGGGTCTGGATCTTCTCGACGACGTCGCCTTCCTGGATGACGTCATGCGTGATCTTGATGCCGGTGATGGCGGTAAAGGCCGGCGCCAGCACCTGCGATTCATACTGGTGCGTGGCGATGGTTTCCGAAACGACCTTGATGTCCATGCCGGCGAAAGGCTTCGCGGCATCGATGAACCACTGCATTTCGGCTTCCTGGCCAGCGCGGTCGAGCGTCGAGAGCGGGCCGATTTCCTTGTCCAGGAAAGCCTTTGCCTCGTCCATCCCGGCATAGGCATTGCCCACGCCCAGCAACAGGACAAGGGCCGTCGTTGATGTTAAAAATTGCCTTCGCATGTGTTTCCTCCACAGTTTTAAGGTTCAAGTGCGATCTGGAGCGGCCGCCGGCACGCGGTCGCTCCAACAGTTTCCCCCTCTATACGTAGCGGAACACGCCAATGGCGTAGACCACGGAGAGAGCGAGAGCCCACCACAGGTTGGATCCGACAAGACCCAACCAAGCGAGATGGATAAAGGCGCTGCCAAGCAGCGACAGGAAAAGACGGTCGCCGCGCGTTGTCTCGAAGCGCAGCACGCCGACGCGCGGATTGCCGCCCGGCGAAGCGTATTCCCAAGCCGCCATGCCGCACAGCAGCAGAAGGATGGTCCCGAAAAAGGCCGCCGTCGGCCACGTCCACGCCATCCAGGTGAGGTCGAAATTCATCGTCAAACCCTCCCCAGGGCGAAGCCCTTGGCGATATAATTGCGCACAAACCAGATGACGAGCGCGCCGGGGATCAACGTCAGCACGCCGGCGGCGGCGAGCAGGCCCCAGTCCATGCCAGCGGCCGAAACCGTGCGGGTCATGGTGGCGGCGATCGGCTTGGCGTCGGTGGTGGTC
>NZ_RZRW01000612.1:0-3260 GCF_003998745.1 Mesorhizobium sp. M7A.F.Ca.US.014.04.1.1
GGCCGGCGAAGGCTTGGAGATCTTTTCGTCGCGTAGCGGGAGCGGCGGTCACCGCGCTTCAATCGTCGCCATTGCCGAGGGCTGGGCCGATGTTGCAGCGGTCGACTGCGAAAGCTGGGCGCTGGCGCAGCGCTTCGAGCCAGCAGCGCGGAAAGTCGCGATCGTCGGCTGGACCGGACGGCGCAAAGGCCTGCCGTTCATCACGGCGAGGGCAACGCCGGAAAAGACAGTCAGGGCAATGCGAGAAGCGCTTGCCGGACTATCCGAGCAGCCTCGTATCCAGCGGGTAGGTTGAGAGCTGTTCGTTGCCGGCCTCGGTGATCAGGATCTGCTCTTCGAGCTTGACGCCTTCGCGCCCGCCAAGCCGGCCGATATAGCTTTCCACGCACAGCACCATGCCAGGTTCCAGCACGCCGTCCGGCGTGTCCGATGTCCAGTCGCTGGCATGCGGCAAGGTCGGGTATTCATCGGCCAGACCGACGCCGTGATAGAGCACGCCGTAGCGCGTCGGGAAGCAGTCACCCGGCGGCACCGCCGAGGCTTCGACGAGGTCGCGAAACGAGATGCCTGGCTGCATCAGAGCCGTGTTGTGTTCGATCTGGTCGGCGGCGATGCGGAACAGGGCGCGCTGTTCATTCGACGGGTTTGCATCGCCGCACAGCCAGGTGCGCGACAGGTCGGCGCAGAAGCCGTAGGGGCCGATCAGGTCGGTGTCGAAGGCGACGAGATCGCCAGCCTCGATCTTTCGCGAAGAGCATTCCTGGAACCACGGATTGGTGCGCGGGCCTGACGTCAGCAGTCGCGTCTCGATCCACTCGCCGCCGCGCGCGATGTTGCCACGATGCAATTCCGCCCATAGCTCGTTCTCGGAAATGCCCGGCTTCAGCGCCTGTTCCATCTCGCCCATCGCCGCTTCGCAAGCGACAATCGCCCGGCGCATGGCGAGGATTTCGTCCGGCGATTTGATCAGCCGCGCGTTCTCCATCACGGCTTCGCCATTGCCGATGGAAATGCCGAGGCGAGCCAGCTCCTCGACGCCTTCGGGATTGATGTGGTCGACGGCGATGCGGCTGTTGCCGCTACCATATTCCCTGACCAAATCGGCTATTCCGGCGGCCCAACGGCGGACCTTTTGCTCGGTCAGCTCACCGCCATAGAGATACATCCACGACACCGCCGGCCGCACCTCGTTGACGACGCCGGAATGGTCGGACAGGTGCTCGCAGGAAAAATAATCGAACAGCACCACCGGGCCTTCAGTGGCGACAAAGCAATGCCGCGTCGGATTGTGCGCCACCCAAAGCTGCATGTTGGTGCTGTCGGTGGCGTAGCGGATGTTGACGGGGTCGTAGAGCAGGGCGCCGGCATAGCCGCGCCGCTTCAGCTCGGCGCGGATACGCTCCAGCCGGTATTTTCGCATCGCCGCCAGGTCGGGCGCGGCAATGCCTGCCGCCGCCCACTCAGCCTCGGCCTGCGGGCCATAGCCCAGCACATGCTGGTTGAGCGAACCCGCCTTCTGACGGGAGGCGTCGCGCAAAGCTTCGATCGAGCCCGGCTCGAACGGCATGATCTTGCGGTGGCGGCCAAAGCTGCCCTTCGGCCCCGCGCTGTCCATCGTCGAACCTCAGGTCCGCATCTTCTCGCCGCTCGGATCGAAGGGCGCTTCGACATTGATGCGGGCCGGGCGCCGTTGACCGAGGATCTCGATCTCGAACAGCCCGGCACTTTCGTCCTCGGCAAGCGCTGCGGGGATATAGCCCTGCGCCATCGACTTCTGCACATAATGCGCATAGCCGCCCGACGTGACCCAGCCGACCACGCGCCAGTCGCCGTCGACGATGCCGCGCACGGCGGATGCGCCTTCGGCAGCCTTGGAGCCACGTATTTCCTTGCCGCCCTTGTCGAAGCGCGGCGCGCCATAGCCATGCGGCTTTTCCACCGTGCCGTAGTCCTTGCTGACCTTGGCCCAGATCGGCTCGTCACCCATGACATCGGCGTCGGTGGCATCGACGATGAAGGAGACGCGGCGCAGCTTTGGCCCCTCGGCCTGTTCCTTGGCGGCGGCCTCGCGGCCGATGAAGTCATTCTTCTCGAGCTTGATGAAGCGGTCCATCGCGCCTTCGAACGGTCCATAGATCGGCCGCAACTCGCGGAACCAGGTCGGAAAGTTCTTTTCGAGGCGCATGGAGAGCAGAGCGCGCATGCCGAAATCGACAAGGCCGAATTCCTCGCCGGCGTCCTTGATCGCTTTGTAAACCAGGCGTTCGTAGGCCGGCGCCATCCAGATTTCATAGCCGAGGTCGCCGGTGTAGGTGATGCGGTTGACCATGCAAGGCGCCCCGCCAACAGCGATCTCGCGGAAATCCATGAAACGGAAGGCTTTTGTCGAGACGTCGACATCGACCAGTTTCTGCAGCAGGTCCCGTGATTTCGGCCCGGCGATCGACAGGCCGACCAGCGTCTGGTCGAAGCGGTGGATGCGCACCGTTCCGTCCTTCGGCAGGTGCTTCTCGAACCAGCGCATGTGGTATTTCTGCGCCGCCGAAGAGCCCCAGATCATGAAGCGGTCTTCTGCCGCCTTGGCGATGGTGAAGTCGCCGATCAGCTTGCCGAACTCGTTGAGCATCGGCGTCAGCACGATGCGGCGGGTCTTCGGCATGCGGTTGGTCATCAGCCGGTTGAGGAAATCCTCGGCCGCGGGTCCCGAGACTTCGTATTTGGCAAAATTGGCGATCTCGGTGACGCCGACGCGCTCACGCGTGGCGCGCACTTCCTCGCCGATCGGCCCAAAATCGTTGGAGCGATGGAAGGAGACGATATCCCTGGGTTCCTTGCCTTCAGGTGCGAACCAGAGCGGGGTTTCGAGGCCCCAGCTGTCGCCCATGACCGCGTTGTTGGCCAGCATCGTGTCGTAGAGCGGCGTCGTCTGCGCCGGACGTGCCGCCGGCAGTTCCTCATTGGGGAAGCGGATGGAGAAGCGGCGCGAATAGTTTTCCCGCACCTTGGCGTTGGTGTAGCGCAGGCCGGCCCATTCACCGAAGCGTGTAACATCCATGCCCCAGACATCGAAGCCAGGATCGCCATGCACCATCCAGTTCGACAGTGCCAGACCGACGCCGCCGCCTTGGCTGAAGCCGGCCATCACGGCGCAGGCGCACCAGAAATTGGTCAGGCCCTGCACCGGGCCGACCAGCGGGGTGCCGTCCAGCGCGACGGTGAAGGGGCCGTTGATGAGCTGCTTGCTGCCGGGCTTTTCGATG
>NZ_RZRW01000613.1:0-3252 GCF_003998745.1 Mesorhizobium sp. M7A.F.Ca.US.014.04.1.1
CATCTCAGGTCTGGACCCTGTGCCGGCCGGCGATGAAGAATATCCGGCGCATGAGCGTCTGGCCGACCTTGCCAGGTCCAACAAGATTTATCCTTGGCTTGGTCATATCAGTCGCGCCCGGCAGCGAGCCGGTCGCAGACCGAACGGGTTATCTCGCTGGTCGACGCCCTGCCTTTCAGATCGGCGCTCAGAAGCCCGTTGGCCAGGCAGTCCTCGGTCACGCGACGGATGCGCGCTGCGGCCTGGTTGAGTCTCTCGTCGCCATGCTTGTGGCCGAGCCAGTCGAGCATCGAGGCTGCCGACAGGATCGTCCCATACGGATTGGCGATACCCTGGCCGGCAATGTCGGGCGCCGAGCCGTGCGCGGCCTGGAAGAAGCCGTTGGCCGCGCCGATCTCGGCTGAAGGCGCCATGCCCATCCCGCCCACCGTCGCGGCGGCGAGGTCGGACAGGATGTCGCCGAACATGTTCTCGCTGACGATGACGTTGAAATGGCCCGGTTTCACCACGAGATGCATCGCCATGGCGTCGACCAGCGCGTGCTCGGTCGCGATATCGGGATAGTCCTTCGCCACTTCGTCGAAGACGGAGCGAAAGAAGGCATAGCTGCGCAGCACGTTGGCCTTGTCGCAGCAGGTCACCCGGCGCACGCCGTCACGGGGCGCGCCGCCCGACTGGCGCGCCAGTTCGAAGGCCTTGCGTGCGATGCGCTCGATGCCGGAGCGGGTCTGCACCAGCGTGTCGACCGCCACTTCGCCGCGCAACAGCGCGCCCGATCCCCGCGCGGCGTAAAGCCCTTCGCTGTTCTCGCGCAAGATGATGTAGTCGATACCGCCGGCCTTCACTCCGCTCAACGGGCTCGGCACGCCCTCGAAAAGCCTGACGGGGCGGATGTTGGCATAGAGATCGAGTTCGAAGCGCAGCCTCAGCGTGAAATCCAGGCCTGCTTCGGTCCCATCGGGATGGATGACGCCCGGCAAGCCGCCCGCACCATGCAGGATGGCGTCCGCCTCGCGGCAGGCCTGGAAGGTCGGCTCGGGAAAGCTCTGGCCGGTCTTCAGGAAATGCTCGGCTCCGGCCGGGTATTCGCTGAAGTGCAAGGGGCTGCCGGGACCGAGCGCTGCTTTCACCACTTGAACCGCTGCGGCGCAGACTTCCGGGCCGATGCCGTCGCCATGCACCACGGCGATTTCGTAGACAGGCTTCATCGCCAACTCCCAAATGGTCTAACGCTCAGATGCACTTGCCGCCATCGACGTTGAGGTCGACGCCGGTGATCATGCTGGCCTCGTCGGAGCACAGGAATGCCGCGGCGTTGCCCATGTCCGCCGGCGTAGACAGCCTGCCGATCGGAATGGTGGCGACGACGCGGGCGCGGTTCTCTTCGCCGGAGCCGATGAAAGTGGACAGAAGTGGCGTGTCGCCGGCAACCGGATTGATGGCGTTGACGCGGATGCCGAAGGGGGCGAGTTCCACGGCCATGGCCCGGGTGGCGGCAATCGCCCAGCCTTTGGAAGCATTGTACCACGTCAAATTCGGGCGCGGCGAGACGCCGCCGGTGGAGGCGACGTTGAGGATGGCGCCTGATTTGATGGATTTGAAATGCGCGACGACCGCACGGGCGCCATTGTAGATGGATCGCATGTTGACGTTGGCGATCCGGTCGAACATCTCTTCGTCCATCGTCTCGAGCGCCAAGGGCGGCTGGGCCACGCCGGCATTGTTGACCAGTATGTCGAGACCGCCAAAGGCCGAGCGGGCCAGGTCTGCCGCCGCTTCGAAGCTTCCGAGTGTCGAGACGTCGCCAGTGATTGGCCGCACATTTTCGCCGGCTTCGGCAGCAACGCGAGCCGCGGCGGCCTCATCACGGTCCATCAACACGACCAGCGCACCTTCGGTGACGAATTTCCTGACGATGCCTTCGCCAAATCCCGAACCGCCGCCCGTGACGATAGCGACCTTGCCAGCAAGTCTCATATCTGTTCCTCCGTTGCCGGCACCATCGGGGAAGTCGCGTGCATTGCACAGTCCGATTATCTGAACGCCCTTTTAGCTTTCCTTGTTTGAGGTCGACCGGCGTGGGAGTCATAGTCGCCACGGAATTGTGAGGAGGAAGAGATGACGCTGAATTTCGACCCGCGGGCGAAGGCCACGGCGCTCTACCATGGCGAATTCCGGCCGATGTTCGTCGGCGGCAAGTGGGTTCCGGCACAATCCGGCCAGGAGATGCAGGCGCTCAACCCGGCGACTGGCGAAGTGCTGGCCACCGTGCCGCGTGGCTCGGCGGCCGACATCGATGCGGCGGTGGACGCTGCGCGCACGGCCTTCGAAGGGCCGTGGTCAAAATTCTCGCCCTACGAGCGGCAGTGCGTGCTTCTGCGCATCGCCGATCTCTTCGAGACCCATTGGGAAGAACTCAGCGTTTCCGACACTCTCGACATGGGACTGCCGATCACGCGCACGCTCGCCAACCGGCGGCGCGTCATCGGCATGCTGCGCTTCTATGCGGGCATGGCGACCGCGCTGCATGGCGAATCCATAGACAATTCGATCCCCGGCGAGATCGTCTCGTTCACAAGGCGCGAGCCGGTAGGCGTTGTCGGCGCGATCATCCCCTGGAACGCTCCGACCGCGGCGTCGATCTGGAAGATCGCGCCGGCGCTCGCCACCGGCTGCACCATCGTGCTGAAGCCCTCGGAGGATGCTTCGTTGACGCCGCTGCTGATCGCCAGGCTGATGCAGGAGGCCGGCGTTCCCGACGGCGTCGTCAACGTCGTCACCGGCACCGGGACAGAGGCCGGGGCGCGGCTCGCTGAACATCCCGACGTCAACAAGATCGTCTTCACCGGCTCGACGCTGACCGGCCAGGCCATCGCGCGGGCGGGCGTGACCAACCTCAAGCGCGTTTCCCTGGAGCTCGGCGGCAAATCGCCGATCATCGTCTGCCGCGATGCCGACATCGACAAGGCGGTTCCTGTCGCCGCGATGGCTGTGTTCGTGCATTCGGGCCAGATCTGCATCGCCGGTTCGCGGCTTTTCGTGGCCCGCGAAATCCATGACGAATTCGTGCGCCGGGTCGCCGAGTTTACCGGCAGGCTTCGCATCGGCCATGGCATCGAGGCGGAAACCGAAATCGGCCCGCTCATCAATGCCAGGCAGGCCGGCAAGGTGGTGGGCTATATCAAGGCCGGCCGCGACGAAGGCGCGGAACTGATGGCGGGCGGCTCGCGACTGACCGGCGGGCCCTACGAC
>NZ_RZRW01000614.1:0-3252 GCF_003998745.1 Mesorhizobium sp. M7A.F.Ca.US.014.04.1.1
GCAAGGAACGACGCGGCGGCGATCGTTACCGGATACTGCCAGGCGAGATAATTGAAGAACCCGACATAATGGAAATAGACGGCGAGCCCGGACAGGAACAGCAAGCCGAATTCGACCATGCGCAGGACGCCGCTGACCATGATCGGCGACATCGTATCGCGCCGGTACTGCGAGGCGACCTGGCGCGCGACATCGTTCATGCCGCTTGGCGTGTCGCCATCGGCCGGGCCGTCGAATTTACGCACCGCCTCTGCTGAAAAGCGGCGCGCGGGGTCGATCTCGTTCATGAGGGCTTTCCGCAAGCTTCCCCTCGGTCATAGCAAAAGAGAGCTAAGAAACCCTTGAAACAACATACGGCTTTGGAACGGCTTGGTCCTGCGCCTACTTGTCGAGCGCGGCGAAATAGGCGTTCTCGATGTCGGCGGCCATCACATCGGCGCCGAAGCGTGCCTTGAGGTCGGCCCCATCCGGCATCAGGTCGCGATAGGCGGCCGGGTCGGCCAGCGCTTGGCTCATCCTTTCGGCGAGCTCGATCGGGTCAGGTCGGATCAGGGCAGGGGAACCGGTGTCGAATATCTCCGGAATGCCGCCGACCGCTGTTGCGATCATCGGCTTTCCCGCGGCAAGCGTTTCCAGGACGATATAGGGCATGGCTTCGGCGCGCGAAGGAACGATGATAAGCGCGGCAAGGGCAAAGGCCTCCCTGGCCGGCATCGGCGGTAGGAAGCGGACATGGCGCTCGAGCCCGAGGCGTTTCACTTGCCCGTGGTAACGCGGTAGGTCGTCGCCGTCGCCGACCATCACCGCGGTCAGCGCGCGGCCGAACCGTGGGCCGGCGAGCGCCAATGCGTCGATGAAGATGTCCGGCCCCTTCAGGTCGCGCATCATGCCGATATAAAGCAGGTCGGCTGCGTCCGGCGCGGTGATCACCGGCTCGAATTCAGTGGCGCGCAGGCCGTTATAGACGAGGGTGTTGGGAATGGGCGGCTCGCCGACCTTGTGGCGATAGGTCCGCCGCTCATAGTCCGAGACAAACAGCAGATAGTCGGTGAAGCGAGCCATGAAGCGCTCGAGCGCGAAGAACAGCTTTCCGGTGGTCGTGTTCTCGTCATAGTGGAGGGAGCCGCCATGCGGCGAATAAAGGCGGGCTACGCGAGACCTTGATACCCGCAACAACGAGCCGAACAGACGGGCATAGGCGCCACCCTTGGCGCCGTGCCCGTGCAGTACGTCCGGCCGCAATTCCTTGATGATCCTGTACGTGCGCCAAGCCGAGGCAAGGTCGCCGGGACCGACGTGGCGCTGCATCGGCGTGCGATGAATGCCGAGCGCCAGCATGTTCTTCATCTGCTCGAACAGATGTTCCTCGAACGCGCCGCCCGTCGTCGAATCGCAGACGATGCCGACGGAATGCCCGGCGGCGACCTGCGCCTCGGTCAGGTCGCGCACATGCCGGAAAATTCCTCCGACGGGTGAGCGAAAGCAATGGACGATCCTGAGCCTGTCCGCCACTTGGTATCTGTCAGAACAGGCGTTCGCGGACGTAGACCGTATCGCCCGGCAGCAGCGGGTCGGAGGTGACCACGCGGCCGGTCATCACCTTGCCGTTGATGTCGCGGGTGATGTCGACGCTTTCCTGGTTGGCGCGCGGCGTGAAGCCGCCGGCAATGGCGATTGCCTTCTGCACCGTCAGGCCGGGGACGTAAGAGTATTGGCCGGCGGCACCCACTTCGCCCATGACGAAGATCGGCCGGTAGCGGTCGATCTCGACCGAAACGTCGGGATCGCGCAGATAGCCTTGCCGCAATTTGTCGGCGATCTCCTTTTCCATCTGCTGCGCGGTGTGGCCGCGCGCCGGTATGGCGCCGACAAGCGGGAAGGAGAGATAGCCGGATTGATCGACGCTGTAGGTGTTGGTCAGCCCGTCCTGCTCGAACACGGTGACGCGGACGCGATCGCCGGCGCCAAGACGATAGGGCTGATCGAGCACCTCATGGAAGGCGGCCGGCGTCGGCCGGTAGCTGGAACAGCCAGCCAGCATCGATACGGCAAGCAGCGCGCGAAACAGGGAAGCAGTGCTTTTCATGACCGGACAAGTACCTTCGACTGGGCCGCTGCGGCGTCGCAGCAAACATCAGGGATCGAGGCCCGTTATCATCCTGTTAGGGTTAATGGCCGGTAAAGGGAGCGGCCGACACGTGGCGCATCGGCAAGAGTTTTTGCGATTTCTGGCGGTTTTGTTTGTCGCCCGCCAGTAAACCCTAACGGAAACTTACCGCGATCTTAACGGCTGAGTTACCATAGTTGTTTACGGTGCGTGCTGACCCAGTATCGGAGTAGGGATGCATGTCCGTTCAGTCCGCGGCCGCAGATGTCGATGTCGATCTCAGGCAGCTCTTCGCCAGCCTGGCGAGGAATTGGCTGCGTATAGGCCTCGTCGTCCTGTTGGCGACCGGGCTGGCCTTTGCTTTCGCCTCGCTGGCAACCCGGCACTACAAGGCCGAGACGCAGGTGGAGATCGCGCCGCGCGAATCCATCTACACGCGGCCGGCCAGCAACAACAACGACACCGACAAGCCTATTCTCGACGAGCAGGGCGTCGCCACCCAGGTCCAGATCATTTCCTCCAACGAAATCCTCAAGCAGGTCTCGCAAAAGCTTGGGCTGGAAAAACTGCCCGAGTTCAATGAAGCGCTCGACATGTCGGCGCTGAGCCGCGCTCTGGTCCTGGTCGGCCTGAAAAGCGACCCGATGGAAATTCCGACGGAAGAGCGCGTGCTCAAGAAAATGCACGAGAAGCTCAACGTCTACGGCGTCGAGAAGACCCGCATCATTGCCATCGAGTTCTCATCGGAAGATCCCAAGCTCGCGGCCGCCATACCGGACGCCATCGCTGCCGCCTATATAGCGGGGCAAGGGGCGGCCAAGCTCGAATCGAACAGCGCCGCGGCAGACTTCCTGGCGCCCGAGATCGCCGACCTGCAGCGGCAGGTCAAGGATGCGGAGGCGAAGGTCGCCGCCTACCGAGCCCAGTCCGATCTTCTGATGGGTGGCAACAATTCGGTGCTGGCCACCCAGCAGCTTTCGGAACTGTCGAGCGAACTGTCGAAAGTGCGCGCCAACCGCGCTGCGGCCGAAGCGACCGCCGACGGTGTGCGCAGGGCGCTGCAGAATGGCGGTTCGCTGGACGCAGTGCCGGAGGTTCTGTCATCGGACCTGATCCAGCGCTTGCGTGAGCGACAGGTCGAATTG